>CAZFPD010000017.1:0-14734 GCA_964521035.1 uncultured Candidatus Peribacteria bacterium | reverse complement strand
ACAGAGTGAATCACCGGGCTAATTTGCTCATGGCCAAGCATCACAAGCAAAATCAAAGCTAAAAGTCCTAAATATATCTTTTTCATGCTTTTCAGAAAAGGCCAAGCTAAACCCAACAATAGCAGCAAGTACACATGCCAGATCGTCCACAAATCAAAAAATCCAAAACTACCAAACTTTTGATAGGCAAAATCTTCAAATAAAAATCTAAACTCAAATAAAGCCAAAATTAAAAAAAAGGGGAAAGTATACTTACAAAAAACCTTAAGCCTCATCCAAAACCTGAATTAAAGAATAAGCGCTGCGCAATAGATTCTTGGCATTCATAAAAGTAACTTGCTCTAAAGCTTCATTATAATCCCTCCAAAAATATTCTAAATGCTCATGCGACAAATTGATCTTCTGATCAAAAACCTCAGCCAAATAAAAACAGACTTTTTTTTCGTGCTGCTGTCCTTGTTCCAAATAGCTATATTCAATTTCCTGATAAAAATTAGGCACAAAATTACAAGTGCTCAAACCAGTCTCCTCCAACAACTCTCTCTTTGCCGCAGCCTGCAAATTCTCATCTTGCTTCTCAACATGACCCTTTACAAATTCGATGTGACCTTGTGGATACTTTAAAAGCAAAAACTGAATAGCTTCCTTATCTCGATAAAAAACTACAATACCTGCCGAAAGATGTTTAACCGTCATACAGTTCTAATTTATATCCTAAACCGTATACAGTATGAATGAGTTTAGGCAAAAATGCACCCTCAATTTTCTTGCGTACATTAAAAACCGTCGCATCTAAAGTCTTAGAATATACTTTTTGGGAATACATCCATACCTGATTCATCAAATCAGCTCTAGTAACCAAAGATCCATAATGCTGATACAAACACTTCACTAAATTAAATTCAACCTCTGTTAAGGCCAAAGACTTGCCTTTATAAAGTATTAATTTATTTACTCTATCTAAATTAATTGGCAACAAAAACTGTAACAAATAGGCATCCAAAGATTTTAAATCTAAATAATTAAACACCTTAGATCCTAAGCCTAATTCCTGAATTTTCTTTATCCAAAAGACAGAATTTCGGTTTAAAACACAAAAATTCTGAGATTTTAATATCACCTTATGTATATTTCCCTCATGCTCAGCCGAATAAACATAGGGTAAAATTAATATCGCCAAAGTTCCGGGCTGAAACTCAAACTCATCATATAAATAATGTAAAGCAAAATCTAAGTTTCTAGACTTTAAATAATTAATAATTTCCACCGGTAAATAGTCAGCATAAATCAGCTTAATTTGCATAAAAAAAATCAAAACCAATTTACTCTAGCATTCTTTTTTTAATCAGTCAAGCTCTTCACACAAATCTCTTTTAACATTAAAAATAGACTCCAAAGCCGCCAAGGCCTCATGCCCACGGCTCTTAGCTCCAATTGACCTGGTCAAAGCCTGTTCACGATTTTTCACAGTCAAAATGCTATATCCAACCGGCACCTTATACTCCAAACTCAAACTAGCCAGCTGATTATGCACGGAATTTTGAATAATTTCATTATGATAAGTTTCGCCCATAATCACACAACCAAAAACAGCCACTCCATCATACCCACCTTCCTCAACAATCAACTTCATAGCAAAGGGAATTTCCATGGTACCTGCCACAAAAAACTCCTTAAATTGATACTTTAAATCATGTGTCTTTCCATAATCGTAAAAATCAGCCAGCAAACCATCCATGATATCGTGATAATATTCTGATCTAATTATTGCTATTTTTTTCATACTACAAAGTTTAAATTTTGAGTCTTCATATAGTTTACGATGTATCTAGCCATCATATCTACCTCTACATTTACTAACATGCCCGGAGTTAACATACTTAAATTTGTTAGTTCCAAAGTTTTCGGAATCAAATACACACAAAATCTATCAGCCACAACTTCTCCTACCGTTAAACTAACTCCATTAATAGAAATTGAACCCTTAGGCACTATCATGGGAGCCAAATGAGCTGGCAAAGAAAACCAATAGTCTTCTCCCTCTATCTTCACACATTCCAGCACAGCATCAATGTGCCCAGCCACGGGATGACCATTTAAAGCATCTGTCATATTGCAAGGCAACTCTAAATTAAAAAACTTATATTCCTCACACCTAGTAAAGCGCGTTGCTCTTATTGTTTCTCGCGATAAATCAAAAGTAAATAAATTCTTATCCATAGCTATTACCGTCAAACATACTCCATCTACCGCTATACTGTCTCCAATTTTTAACTTCTTAACAGGAAAACCCTCAGGCAATCTTAAAACAAAACTCGAATACGCTTTCTTGATATCTATTGACTCAAGAGCACCCATATAGTGTATTATGCCCTGAAACATATAATTTCCTTTATTCTATTTTAAATCAAGTATATTATAATACTGAAAAATAACAAGAGCAAAATGTCTAAACTATGTTCATTCCTTCTAATCTCTAGCCTTTTATTCAGTCTAACTGGGTGTAAAAAACAAGTAGTAGTTGAACAAAAACAAGCCATCACTCTCAATTATTACAGGCTATACGATTCCAAAGATCTCTTTAACGAAGCCCTCAACGACTTCCGCCAAAAATACCCCTATGTGAGTGTCAACATTACAAGCTTCCAAGATCCCAAGGCCTACTTTGAAACCATAGTGAGAGAAATTGCAGAAGGCAGGGGACCAGACCTATTTTCGGTACCCAACAGTTGGGTCAAAAGTAATTACAAACTCCTCTCAGAAGCTCCAAGCAGCCTCACACCTGAAGTCTACCAAGACACCTTCGTCAACGTAGCCTTCCAAGATAACGCAATTCTACAAAGCGACCAAGGTCATAAAATCTTTGGCATTCCATATTCCGTAGATACCCTCGGGCTTTATTACAACAGCACCCACTATGAAAATTCTATTCCAGAAAGAGGTAAACCTCAAAACACCTGGAACACAGTTCAATTAGACACCCAAATCCTCACCTCTAAAAACTCCCAAGGTATTAAAAAATCCGCCATTGCCATGGGCGACAGCCTCAGCAGCAGTCGCAATGCAGATATCTTCTTGCTTCGCTTATTACAAAATAAAATCAGTTTTTACGACTCTAGTTTTATCCAAGCTCAATTTCTAAAAAACAACAAATCCCTAGATATCTATAACCAAATATTAAGTTATAGCCTAGCAGATTCACCAAATTATAGCTGGGATGCCAAGCTGAACCAACCTAAACCCAGCGACAAAGAAATTTCAGCCTTTGTACAAGGCAAGACCTCTATGATTTTTGGCTACTCTCACCTATATAAGGATATACTTAATAAAATCGACCTCTATAAATCCCAAGGGTTAGAAACCATTAATAAAAGTAGCGTCAGGATCACAGAATCACCACAAGAAGTCAACGCCAATCAAAAAGTAGCCTACGCCAAATATATGACAGAAGTAGTCAGTCGCAACAGCAAACACAATTTCGAAAGTTGGGCTTTAATTAGCGAACTAGCCTCTAAAACAAACCTAAGCAAGATTTTCAAACGCAACTTTAAACCCAGCTCCCGCCGAGACATGATTCCAAATCAAAGACAAAACAGAATCTATAAAAGCTTTATCAATCAACTTGGATACGCTCAAAGCCTGAGCTTCCCAAGTCGCGAAGTTGAAAACATACTCAATTCCATGTTTGATCCTAAGCAGTATGAAGCAGTAGAAGCCGTGCAAAGACGCAAGATCCTAGACCACGCCTCTAAACTCATTAATCAGCAAATTAGTAGAAATAACAGCGTAAACCCCATAATCCAAGTTGAAGCTCCTTAATATACTCTGGCTAATAGCTCTCTTATTAGTCTTTAACAACTATAGCATACGCATTCAAGACCCCTTGTATTTTTGGGGTCACTTTCAGTGGATCCAAAGTCAAAAACTCTACCTTTGGCAAATTATCATCCCCCTTATTGTCGGCATCCGAATTTATATTTCACCTAAACTCAAACTCAACAGCACCGACTACCTACTTGGGCTTTTAATTATCAGCCTCAAAATCAGCCTGCTGCACAAATTAAGTCTTATCAGCCTGCTCATAGGACTGCACAGCTTTCCACTCAAAAGCACACTCAGCAGCCTCAAAATTGCCCTAATCCTATTACTTTTACATGGCTACACACAATTTTTCTTGCAAACTGATCTAAATCTATGGTTTTTAGGCGAAATCGATCTCAGCCAAGAAAGCCACAAATATAACTTTCTAAATATCCAAAGACCCTACGGCCCCTTTGATCACCCTAATCTATACGCCTATAGCCTGATAATAATTAGTTTATTTATCAAGCCTAGTAAAATTCACCATCTAGCCTTACTACTCAGTCTTAGTCTCCAAAATCTGATTGCTAATTGCATCCTACACGCCAAAAAATTCAAACTCAGCCTTCTTGTACTCATCATAGCACTTTGCATCAAAAACCCTTGGACTAGTCCAGCCAGCATTACTGACAGACTACCCAGCCCAAGCAACATTACTTACAAACTCAAACCCTGGGAACACATACCAGCGCACAATATATTTATCTACACCTACAAAAACCACCAAACTCTAAGTTTAATATTGCTTATTCTCTATATAAGTCTAATATTATTCAAAAATAAGCAGCTCGGTCTTATGCTGCTTTGTCTCTCCCTGCTCGACCATCAAATTATCAGTCAAAACCTTGGGCTACTTAGCCTATGTTTTATTAATTTAAAAACCAAAAAAGGCCCAGCTGTTGCTAACCGGACCTAGTTTGATGTTTATTTGCAAGAATTGCAAGAAAGACATGCTACAGCCATATAAAGTGCTGACAAACCAACCAAGTCATAAACTATAGTTGGAAGCATTTCTACAGATCCAAATACCATTTCAACTAAGTTGAAATCAAAGAAGCCCATTAAACCCCAATTTAAACCACCAACAATAGTCAAGACCATTGCGAGTTTATATAACCATGAACTTTTCATAACAAAAAGTTAAATAATACAAGCAAAGCCTATCAGCTTTATGTCAAGAGTACAATTAATTGAACTTGCAAAAAAACTAACTTGCTGTTTAACTCAAGAAAAGCCCTGCAAACTCAGCATATTCACAAATTTATCACCTTCTTTTGTCAAAACCAAGGGCTCAGAAAGTTTCTTCGTCAACAAAACACAAAAACTACTATAATAAGATCTAAGTGCATTAGTCATGCCAACATCCAAATAATAATAATGAACTCCTGAATCAACAATTAAATCCGGCTGAGCTACCGGACTATGTCCCATAAAAACCCTCTGCACACCTGCACTACGATAATAATCCGTCAAACAGGCCATATCATCTGCACTCAAAGCCAAAAACTGACTACGGCCATACCAATTTGGAGAAGTAGGCTTACTTGAACTGCTAGGTATAGCAAAACGATCAAATTCTGTGAAATTTCTTTGAATAGCCAAAGCACAGGCCCTATCAAACTCTACAGACAAATCATCAATCCAAGTTTGCTTAACATAAGGACGCAAGAAGTCTGGAGAAAATCCACCATGCACAAATAAATCCGCATCATGCTTTATAAACATTTTTAACCTCTCAAAAAAACTCACCACAAAATCCAAACCTAACAAAAAATTAAACATAGCGATAATAATATTATTATGTTTTCTAGTGATCCGAGCTATTTTTTGCCTAAATACTTCCACAGATTGCATCTCACTACACAACAAAGCCCTAAACTCATCAAAAAAGGGCTTAGCACAAGGGAATCCATCCTCTGCACAAAAAGAAGCCAAAGTTTGCACTCCACCATTCTCAAACCAACAAACCACAATGTTTTGATCTCTTGTGTGCAAGGACTTATACATCAAAGCCTCATGATTTCCCCACAAAAACTCCACAGAATCTACAGACAAATTTAAACTATTGTGTAAATTTACAGCGAATTTCATCAAGTTACATGAATTACTACCACGGTCTATCAAATCACCCAAGCCCACCACCTTATTAATCCTATTGCTAGTTATAAGTTGTGCTTTTTGTATCAAAGTAAATAAAGCAAGTATATCGCCATGTACATCAGGAAACACTAAAGTAAAACCTTCTAACTGAGTGGTAGACATAAATCACATTAAGCCACCCCCAAATTATACGCCGGAAATACAATTGTCAAGACTCAACTTAAATAACCATTATAAAAAGATAAGCCCAACATAGACTTTTTTGAAGGTAATTGCACCTGCACTAATTCTACACAACCATCTTTCACCCCCAAATACACTCTCTTGGCAATCTTTTGAATCTGCATAGGAGCAAGCCTTTGATCAGACCTAGCAATTTCTAACAGCTTTAATCTCTGACCCTGCCATTCTATACTAATGCCCGGCCACAATTTATAAGCTCTATAATAATTGATAAATTTATCTGCATCATCATTTTCTGGATTTAAATAGCCATCTGATCGTTGAATCTTAGAACAAAAACTCGGCTCTCCCTCCTGTACAACAGGAGTAATTTGCTCCGATACTATCTCGTGTAACAAATCTGGCAAAATCTCTGCAGCCTTAGCTGCCAACACTTCAGACAAACTACTAATATCATCCTCAGGCTGCAAATCATAAGGCAAGGCCTTATAAATTGGCCCAGCATCCATTTTTAAATGCATCTGCTGAATCACCACCCCTGTATGCACATCTCCATTTTTTAAAGTCTCCTGCAAAGGGGAAGCACCTCTATATTTAGGCAACAAAGAAGGGTGCACATTAATAATTCCATGCCGAGGAGCATCCAAAAGCTCCTGCTTTAATAAAACCCCATAATCTACACAAATGGCAATATCCAAAGTCTTAAAATCAACCTGCTCTAAAATTTGCTTAGAATTCGAAGCCTCCATAACTTTTAAATCTATCAACTCACAATATGCACCTACAGCAGTTGGCTTCAACTCCTTCTTTCTGCCAACTTCACTCTTTGGCTGAGTCACCACAGCCAACAAATTGATACGCTCATCTAAAATCAAACTTTTCAAAATACTCAAGGCAAAATCTCCAGAACCCAAAAATATTACATTTAGCATAGATTAGCTTTACTTTTATACAAAAATAATATAGCATAAAGCCTTAAAAAAAAGAACATGGAAGAAAAATTCCAAAAACTATTAGAGCTTATTGAACAACATCAAAATTTTCTAGTAATTTCTCACAATAAACCAGACGGGGATACACTCGGAGCAAATTTCGCCCTCAGCCATAAACTCAAAGAGTTAGGCAAAACTGTCAGCAGCGCTTGCAGTGACCCAGCCCCAAAAAACCAACAATTCTTACCAGGCATAGACAGCCTACAATCCGAATTCCTACTCGAAGACTACGAAGTGGTAATTGTAGTCGACACCGGAGCTAAACATTTAGTGGATTTCTTTGTAAAATATCCCGAACTCAACCGAACCAAAAAACCCATCGTTTGCATAGACCACCACGCCTCCCATTCACCCTTTGGCACTTTCAACATCATTGATCCTACCGCCACTTCAACTACGAGTCTTTTATACGAAATATTCCAATACTTTCAGTGGACAATCTCAGCCGATATTGCCACCCTGCTCTTAAATGGAATTTATACAGACACCGGCAGCTTCAAACACGCCAACACTAAAACCGAAAACTTCAAAATAGCCGCCGCTCTAATTCGGCTAGGCGCCGACCAAGCCAAAATCAGTAAACAAAACTTTCAATCCACCCAAAGCAATCAGCTCAAACTTTTAGGCGAAATCCTAAGTAATCTATCCCTTAACGAAGACAAAATCATTCAAACCGGCGTACCCCAATACATGCTCGACAAATATCAAGCTAACACAGATGATTTAAGTGGTTTAGCCGATTTAATAGCTGGAGTTAAAGAGGCCGAATATAGCATAGTTTATACCGAACACGGAGAACAAGTCAAAGCCTCACTACGCACCAACAAAGAACTAAATCTAGCCAAAATAGCCGAACAATATGGCGGGGGAGGACATACCAAAGCTGCAGGCTACAAAATCCCCGGAAAACTTCAAAAAATTTGCACCTGGCAAGTCATATAATTTGCCAATCCGAACCAGGCAAACTACAATTAATTTGTTAATTGCCAATGTATGCTCATACAAAAACCCCTACTTTCGCACATCACAATTAGTATTGTAGCCTTACTAGGTCTGCTAGCTATTATTTTTTTTACCGAACCCTGCCTAAGTTATTCAGCCAACAATTTTTGCAAAAGTGTCAGCGCCCAAAACACCTTTCTTTTTTACCTATTTAGCCTCTTTCTTTTTTATGGAGTTTTCACTAGCATACTTTATATCTATCGCTTCAATACTAAGGCTGACACCCTAAAAAGCAATATTCACATTTCCAGTCGCGAAGGACTCATCCTCAGCCTATTAATTAACGCCAGCCTAGGACTACTAAGCTTCAATCTACTGAATGGTTTTAGCCTAAGTCTGCTCTGTCTGATAGCCTTCTTTGCAGAACTATTATTTATAACTCAGGTCGACAATTAATTCAGCGCAGCAAAATTTGAAAATGGCCAAATCACAAAAACGGACCTTCCACTAATCAAGTCTTCTTTTACAAAAGGATCTAAAGAATCTGGATCACAAAAAGCTCCTGAAACCTTAGAAAAACAATTTCTAGAATCCGAAGACTGATTACGATTATCTCCTAACAAAAAATATCGACCTTCTGGTACTTTAAAATCTATCCTAGATCTATAATTTAAACTAAAGCTACGACCTAGATTGTCTGTACCTAAATAAGTTTCTTCTAATTTTTGAAAAACTCCATCTATTTTCTTATACACAAAGCCATCTTCTATTCTGATTTCATCCAATGGTTCTCCTATTACTCGCTTTACCAAATAATTCTCATGCCCCTCTGGCTTAAAAACTACTACATCCAAAAATTTAGGATCATTAAACAAGTATGAAATATGATCAACTATCATAATGTCGCCATAAGCCTTCTGGCAAACCCCTTCTACGTAATTCAGAGTATTACACATTGAAGGTCCATACACTCTAAACAAACTCACCACATAAAAACGCACCGTCAAAGCAATCAAAACCACTAGCAATAATTCTAACAATTCCTTGAAAATTAACTTCTTATTCATATAAATATTTAACTTCATTAAAATACTCTAAAATTTTGTTTTTCGCAAATCTTATTGTATTCTTTAATATATAATAAAGTCCTCATGCATCTTGGTCACAAACTTTACAGCGCCTTTCTAGAAAACGACGAAACCATATTATATACCATCCGTACTCATCCTAAGCTCTTTTTTAAGGAATTAGTTCAAACTGCGGTTATTTTTATTTTACCCGCCTTTTACCTCAATCAAGTCTTTCCCAATCTCAAACTTATCTGGCAACTCAGTATGTTAGTGGGAATTGTCAAAATCGTAGCCCAAAGTGCCCTTTGGTATTTTAATGCCTTCTTAACAACCAACGCCTCCTTTGTACATATAGATTATGCCGGATTCTTTAATCATGCCATTACCAGAATTGATTTTAATCAAGTCGAAAGTATTAACTACGAAGTGCGTGGGATTACAAGTACCTTACTAAATAAAGGAGACATTCTACTCACCAAACTTTCTGGTAATATTGAAGTTATCAAAAATGTTTATGCTCCTAAGCGCAAAGTCCGACATCTCACAGAATTATACGAAAGCCTATGTAATCAACAACTCCAAAAACAACACGCCAATCTAAAAGACATTCTAACCAATATGTTACAAGACCATATTACCGAAAATGGCATAGAGATTACCAAAGACTAATTGCATTTTCTAAAATATTGTTTAAAATTAAACTATCTTATTAAAAAAATTTTATGAATCAGTACGAAGTAGTGATAGGACTCGAAATACATTGCCAAATGAACACCAAAACTAAAATGTTTTGTGCCTGTTCCAATGACTCATACAATGCCCAACCTAACTCCAATGTCTGTCCAGTCTGCATGGGTTTTCCAGGACAACTGCCATATCCAAACGAAACTGCCATCCTGAAAGGAGCCAAAGCCGGACTAGCTCTCAATTGTGAAATTTCTGAAAGCTCCACCTTTGACCGCAAAAATTATTACTATCCAGATTCACCCAAAGGCTACCAAATCACGCAAAACTATCAGCCCATAACCAAAGAAGGCTATGTCGAAATCCAACTGGACTCTGGGGAAATTAAAAAAATCAGCATTCACCACATGCACCTCGAAGAAGATGCCGGGAAATTAACCCACACAGCCCAAGGCAGCCTGGTTGATTTTAATAGATGCGGAACCCCATTAATGGAAATTGTCACCGAACCCGACATTCGATCAATAGAAGAAGCCTCCAAGCTAGGAAGAGAAATCCAGCGTATTATGCGTTACAGCGGCAGCTCAGACGCAGACATGGAAAAAGGCATGATGCGTTTTGACGTCAACGTCTCTCTCAGACCAAAAGGCCAAAGCCAATATGGTACGAAAGTCGAAGTCAAAAACCTCAACTCCTTCCAATCCATGGAAAGAGCCCTAGTATATGAAATTGAAAGACAAAGCCAAATGCTAAACAAACAAGAAAGCATCGCTCAAGAAACCCGCGGATTTAATGTAGACACCGGCGAAACCCTAGGCCAAAGATCCAAAGAATCAATCTATGACTACCGCTACTTTCCCGAACCTGACATTCCTCCTGTGGTCTTAAAACCAGAAATTATAGCCAAACTCAAACAAGAAATTCCCGAAAGCCCTCTACAAAAACGCATGCGCTACAGCAGCGAATATCAACTCGCCATAGATGAAATCAATGTACTCAGTGAAAAACTAGAAATCGCCAACTTTTTTGAAGCCGCCGTGGCCAAATCCAAAGACCCCAAGACCTCAGCTGCCATTATCACCACCTACATCAACAAATTCGTCAACGAACAAGAAATAGCTTATCAAAACCTAAAAATCACCGGCGATATGGTAGGGGAGCTAGTCAATCTAATTAATGATCAAAGCATCAGCTTCAATATAGCCAAAAACAAAGTTATCTTGGATATGCTAGAAAGTGGCAAACCTGCCACTCAAATTATTGAAGAAAAAGGACTCAAACAAGTCAGCGACACCCAATCAATTCAAAACTGGTGCCAAGCAGCTATTGCAGCCAACCCTAAAGCAGTCCAGGATTATAAACAGGGGAATCTGAAAGCCATCGGATCTCTAGTTGGCTTTGTCATGAAAGAGTCAAAAGGCCAGGCAAATCCTGGACTTATAAACCAAACTCTGGTACAATTATTAAAGTAACCCACATTCTATGTTAGATGCCAGCTATACAGTCAAAGACATCATTTTATTTTTACTTGGGTTTTTTGGAGTCATTGCCAGCTTCTATCTCTGTGCCATCCTATATAACGTGTACCACATTTTAAAAAACATCAAACGTATCAGCCAAACCTCAACCGACATGGCTCTAAAAGTCCATGGATTTGTCACAGGACCACTGAATTATCTACAACAACTCGGAGGCAAGTTTAGCCCCCAAATCGAAAAATTAATCAAGAATTTGTTGGAAAAAAAATCGAAAAAATCATAAGCAAAACTTCCTCCAAAAATACACCAGCGGAAACACACACACAGCCCTAAAAATACGAACTAAGCGTCTAGGCTGCTTCCAGAGTCTAAATAACCATTCCAGACCCATTTTTTGCATAAACAGGGGAGCCCTAACAACCTCACCAGAGGCATAGTCAATAGCTCCGCCAACTCCTATAAATAAAACCTTGTCAAAATGCTTCTGACAAAAGGCAATAAATTCCTCTTGCTTTGGAGCTCCTAAAGCCACCAAAACCACCGCTGGATCAGCCTTTTTTATTTGATCTACTAAACTTCTAAAATCCCCAGCGCTAACTTTAGCACAATAACGGTTAGCTATCTGCAGTTTCTGACAGGCCACATCACTCGAACCAACCACAAACAAGCGCTCCTGCCTTTTTAAAATTTGCTTCACCAAATCTGTACCAGTTAAACGCGGCAACTGATATCCAGAACAGCGCAAAGCTACCTGCAAACCAAAACCATCACATAAGGCATAACTAAAAGCTCTTAGTTTTTTTTGATAAAGCTTATCAGCGTACATTTGCAAATAAATCTCTGGATTAGGTGTGACCACAGACACAAATTTCTTTTTAGATTCATCCAAACTCAAAGTTAAAAAATCATCTAAACTCTCTAACACAAAATTCAGGCCATCTATTGTTAAAGACTTCATTTTTTAAGTTTAATTACCATATTATTACAATTGTAAAAATTGTGGACCTGCTTTCTATGAGTTACATAAGTAATTTCCACATTTTCAAATTTAGATTTCAAAAGTTCTCGCTTTAAACTTCTTGGAGTGAAAGCGTGGTAATACCTTACCTTGCCTTTAAAAGGAATAGCCAAATTAAACGGGCGCAAAGCCAAAAAAGATTTAATCAGCTGCCAAACATATCTCTTCTGAAACAAATTCCAAACCGAAATATAAAGCTCCCCATCTTTTTGCAAAGTTGCATATAGTTTATTTAAAATCTCTATCCGCTTTCTTCTTGATAATATATGATGATAAGAAGCCACCAAAACCACTCTCTGAAAATAAGCCTTCGGTAAAAGCAGTTCCAACATACACATTAGGGTCAATTTCCAGTTTTTTTTCTGAGACTTATTTAAAAGATCAGAGGCTAAATTCAACAAATTTTGAGAAGCGTCTATACCATGATATTCCACAAAATCTGGCAAAAACTTAGCCAAACGTGCATTCCCGCAACCTAGGTCTAACAAAGCATCTCCAGAGACTAAATCCTGCTTATAGATCTCAAATTCATACCAAGGATTAGCTCTCGAGGCTCCAAAGTCAGAAGCTATAGATTCATAGACCAGCTTGGTTTTTTGCATTAAATCATTTTTGAACATATTTTTTTTGACAAATCAATATTATTTTATATAATGGTACTCTATAAAGCAAGCCAATGGCCAACTACCAAACTCGCGATTCTCACGGCAAAATGTGCCAAAGCATCATCCTAAAATTATACGAATTTATAAATGAAGCCGGAGGAGAAATGCTAGACAAAAGACGTACCGAAAAAATTCGTAACCAAATCACCAAAGACTACGCCTCTACACCACCCAGAAACATAGAATTAGTCCAAGCCTACCACACCCTAATTGACAAAGGCACTGTGGAAGCCAACGACTTCATCCTCAATCAAATTATCAAACGCAGAGTCCGAACTCTCTCTGGCATCGCCAATATCACCGTGATGCTCAAAGCCTTTGGCTGCCCAGGAAAATGCATATTCTGCCCCAGCCAACCAGGCATGCCTAAAAGCTATTTCTCCAACCAACCTGCCATGCTCAGAGCAGTCCGCAATGACTTCAATGCCTACCAACAAGTCAAAGCTAGACTCTCAGGACTCAAACTCCAAGGCCACGACATCACCAAAATAGACATCCGCACCGCCGGTGGCACCTGGTCTTCGTATCTAGATGATTACCAAGAACACTTTATCAAATCCATTTATTACGCTCTCAACGAAGGAGCAGGGAAGCCGCAAGACCTACAAGCCGTAGAAGCAGATTTAGCCAAATACAGCCTGGAAGAACTAATCACCAAGAATGAAACCGCCAATTCCAGATGTGTCGGGCTCTGGATAGAAACTCGTCCGGACTGGGTCACCAAACAAGAAATAAGAAAACTACGTCGTTTCGGGGTAACCGGAATAGAACTAGGCATCCAAACCACCAACGATGAAGTTAACGCCTTTAACGAAAGAGGCCACGGACTCAAAGAATCCATTCAAGCTACTGACCTGGCTCGCAGTGTAGGGCTCAAAATCTGCCATCACCTCATGCCCAATCTACCCAAATCCACAATGGAATCTGACTTACAAACCATTTATGATACCTTTTCTAACCCAGGCCTTAAACCCGACTATCTCAAAATCTATCCCTGCATGGTGGTGCCCTATACCAAACTAGCCAAAATGGTAAAAGCCGATCCCACGCTACACCGCGCCTACCAAGACCCAGAATTATACCAAATTCTCAAACAAACTAAATTAGCTGTACCGCGTTACTGTAGAATTATCAGAATTCTACGCGACTTTCCCTCCGACCTAGTCCTACAAGGATCCAAAACCCTAAATATGCGACAACTTCTAGCCCAAGAAGGAGTCAAATGCCAATGCATACGCTGCCGAGAAATTAAATCCTGCCAATTCGACCCGACCCAAACCCAATTAACAATCGAAAACTATACAGTCAATCAAGGTCAAGAACATTTCATTTCTATTAACACACATGATTCTGATCAATTAATCGGCCTAGTCAGGTTATTTTTACCAAATGCCGAACTACGCCATCAACAATTTATACCAACTCTCAAAGACTCTGCCATCATTCGTGAACTACATGTATATGGGCAACAAAAAACCCTCAACCAAAACTATAAACTCCAATCCAACTCCCAACATAAAGGATTTGGCAAAAAACTAATGGCTAGCGCCGAAAATATCGCCAGCCAAAAAGGCTTTACCAAAATCGCTGTCATCGCCGCAATTGGAACTAAACAATATTACCAAAAACTTGGCTATCAAAAAGAGGGAAGCTATATGACAAAAACACTAAGCGTCAATTAAATTCTTTACGAAAATATAATTTTGTGCTATAATAAAATAGATCATAATAATTAACATCA
>CAZFPD010000016.1:0-15511 GCA_964521035.1 uncultured Candidatus Peribacteria bacterium | reverse complement strand
CTTTTTACAGACGAGCAGCACTCAATCAAACCTTCAGACTTGCCGACTTCGGAGCTTGGTGACTCCTCTTCCCTGAGGGTTGGCAGCCGTGTAATCGCAATTGGCAATGCCCTGTCTGAATTTTCGAATACAACTACTTTTGGGATTATTTCTGGACTGGGTAGGTCTATTCAGGCCTCGGATGGCCGAGGTAGATCCTCACAATTATCTGATCTACTACAAACAGACGCCTCTATCAACCCTGGTAACTCCGGTGGTCCCCTAGCTAATTTGGACGGCCAGGTCATAGGCATTAATACCGCCGTTGCCCAAAGTGCAGATGGCATTGGTTTTGCAATCCCTATTAATGAGGCCAAAGTGGTGGTGGATTCCGTGCTGAAACATGGAAAGATAATCCGCCCAGCCTTAGGTGTGCGTTATATAGAAATTACACCAAAACTCGCCAAAACTATGAACCTAGCAGTCGAACAAGGTGCCTGGCTGGCAGACGATGTAATGCGTAGAATCCCAGCTGTAATCCCAGATTCCCCGGCCTTTAAGGCTGGCCTTAAAGCCAATGATATTATTTTGAAGGTCGATGGCGCAGAAATTGACACAGCACACAGCCTCTCTGCTTTAATTCAAAAATATACTGTTGGAGAGTCTATAAAATTGACTGTTTTGAGAAATGAGCAAAAGTTTGATTTTGTAGTAGAACTATCGGAACTGGATTTTAATAACTAATCCTGAAACTGTCGACTGTCGACTAGAAGCTGAATAATAGCAGCTAATTGTAAATTGAGTTCATTCGACTTGCTAAAATATGAATCTTGTTTAGCTTTAGGTGCGTCTTGTTTAGCATTGACACCAAATGTTAACTTGCTCAGTTCGTCAATAGTGTCACTAAGTTCTTTCTGCGACAAGAGTTTGGGTTTGCGAGTTGAGAATTTTTCTTGAAAGCGATTGTCATCGGGGCTCAAGGCGTAGATGTGCTCTAGGGCTTTATACATTATTGCTTGAGAATCTGAAGGCGTATGATTCACGACAACTGTTTCTGTATTTGGCGTATTGAGTTCGTGCATGATCCGCCCGGGAAAATTGTAGAACTGTGTATATAAACCAGCCTGATAAAATTGTTTATCAACAAGCTGTCTCTTTCTTTGCTCTTGTATCTTTCTCTCTTTATATTCTTGCAACTTTTCAGCTTGTTTTGCAGCCATTTCATTCTTATTAAACAAGTCAAAAATTGATGTGTTGGCAATGTCATACTTTTTAATATCAAATAAACGAGGAACAAAATAATCTGACAAATTTATAGCTAAAACTTCGTGATTATTGGATTCTAAAATATGAATCTGGGGTATCTGTAAATAGGAAAAATCGCTGTATGGGTTTTGGGCTTTGGTGTGGGATATCTTGAATTTAGGTTTTTTACCTTGCATTATAATGGCGTAAACTGCCTTTTGTATGTTATCATAGAGATCATTTGGAGTCGTCGTAAAATCGAATTCTGCCACTTGGGTTGCGAGTTGTGGATTTTCGAAATTCGGGATATGTGCCCCGACGGAAACGACGTTAGGGTCTTGGCCGGCGATCATAGGGTCAAAAACATGTTTGTGTTTTGCAACTAATAGTTTTTTGATTAATTGCTGGCTAAAATAGTGGGCTTGTGTTTCTAAATTTTCTTTTCTTTCCTCTGCTAGCAACTGATTGAAAGCTAGCAGGTCTTTTATATCTGCAACTTGCATGATGAAACTCAAGTTTTGTGAGTCTGGAAAGGTAAGCTTGTCTTTGAAAATATAAAGATCATGAACTCTCTCGTCATCTACCAAATCTAGCATAAGTGTTAAATTACTTTCCAGGCTTAAATATTTATTTGTCCATGTGTCGTATATTTTAAGAAATTCCAAACATAATTTTTTGAATTCATTATATCTGGCTGCACGAATCCCCTTTAAATTTGTAAAAAAATGATTTAAATCCTGTAAGCTTGGTGATTGAATTTCTTTCAGTAGGGTATCAATTTTAAGATCTAGTTTTTTAGCCTGTCTGTTCAGTTTTAATAGTTCTGTTTGTAATTTTTCACTGGCATGAATGTCTTGCTCAATTGCTTGTGGACTGAATATAGAATCTCCTGCGCTTTCGGGCTGACTAAATGATTTCTCTTTATGCATTTATGCTAGTTAGGACTTCAATAAAACATTATACCATAAAACTTAAGGTCTGCCAAATTGAGAGTAGTTGCTAGAGTGAAAATTGCTTGAGGAATTCTTGGACTTCTGTGGCTAGTTTTTTTAGCAGAGCTGCATCCTTGCTATTTTGGGCGACTTGGAGCATTTTTTCTGCTATAAATTCCATGTCGGCTTCTTGCATGCCCAAAGTGGTAATGGCAGGTGTGCCAATTCGAACCCCAGAAGGTTTCATAGGTGGATTGGGATCAAAAGGGATAGTGTTGTAATTGGTCTCTATTCCGGCCTGATAAAGTGCCTTAGCATAGTCTCGTCCGTTTAGTTGAAAGCTTTGGACGGCATCTATGATAATCAAATGAGTGTCTGTCCCCTTAGAAACTAAATCAAAGCCCTTGGCTAGTAAAGCCTTGGCGAGGGCCTGAGCGTTTAAATAGATTTGGTGTGCATAGCTTTGAAACTCGGTGCTCAAGGCTTCTTTAAAGGCTACTGCCTTGGCTGCGGTGATGTGGTTGTGAGGACCGCCTTGGAGACCGGGCATGATGGCCTTATCTATTTTTTGGGCGTATTCCTGCTTACACAAAATCAGTCCTCCGCGCGGTCCTCTGAGAGCCTTATGAGTGGTGGAGGTAATCACATCGGCGTAGCCTGCTGGATGCGGATGGTCTCCAGAAATGCACAGGGCGTTAATGTGGGAGATATCTGCTAGCAGCAGTGCGCCTACCCGGTCACAAATTTGCCTGAATTTGGCAAAGTCGACTTTCCTGGGATAGGCTGTAAAGCCGGCGATTATCATTTTTGGTCTAAACTTTAGGGCTTGGTCTAGAATTTGATCATAATTAATTAAGTGAGTTTTGGGATCCACGGAGTAGGAGGCGGCCTCAAAAAACTTAGAGGAAAAATTGAGTTTAAAACCATGAGTTAAGTGGCCTCCTTCTGAAAGATTGAGTCCGAGTATTTTGTCTTTGGGTTCTAGGAGGGCAAAATAAGCTGCCATGTTAGCTGGAGAGCCAGAATAAGGCTGGACGTTGGCATGGTCCATATGAAAAAGTTGGCAGGCTCGCTGGCAGGCTAACGTTTCGACTTCGTCTACAAACTCCTGGCCTTCGTAGTATCTTTGGCCGGGATAACCTTCGGAATACTTGTTGGTAAAAACTGATCCGCTGGCTTCGCGTACAGCGTGGGAACAGTAATTTTCGGAGGGAATCAGGCGCAGCACCTGCATTTGGCGCTCTTGCTCGGCTTGGATTAAATTATAAATCTTGGGATCAGAATTAATGAGCTTATTCATTGATAAATGTTATTGGCTACCATAATTATAAGCCAAAGCCAGCTTTTTAGTTAGCTGTTTCTAGGATTTAAAATTGACTAAGTAAATTAAATCTTTTTTACTACCATAAGGCTAATATCATCTTTTTGTTCGTAACCCGCCCGGAACTTATTGAGCTCTTCCAGAATGCCATCGTGGATGGATTGAGCCGTCGCGTCGGCTTGGCTGGCGAGGCGTTTGAGACAGGCTTGCAGGCGGTCCATGCCATATTGCTTGCCTTGGTGGTCAAAGGCCTCTGGGATGCCATCGGAATAACTGATGATTACATCTTGCTGATGAAAACTGTACTCTTGCACCTGCATAGTTTTGGGTAGAGCTGGAAATAGTCCCAGCGCTATACCTCCACTGGCTAGTAAGTCTACGGCTTGTTTTTTGGCTGAATATCTGACTATTTGCTCGTGACCGGCAGAGAGATAATGAAATTTTTTGTTCTGAAAGCGCATCATTAGCAGCGTAATAAACATATTGCTAGGAGTCTTTTGGTGTAGAACGGTATTGATTTTTTGAGACAGTTTGAGTAGATCCTGCTCGGCTAAATTATCTAGCATTAAGGCGCTAGAAATGGCAGAAATCAAACTGGCTGGCACTCCGTGGCCGGTTACATCTCCTAAATAAAATAGGTTGGAATCTTCGGTTTCTAGTATGTCATAAATATCTCCTCCTACTTCGGAGGCCGGGGTGACTGAGGCGTGCACGTCTAGGTGAGGAAAACTAGGAATACTCTTGGGCAGTAGGTCGGCTTGAATTTTGCTGGCTAACTCCAGCTCCTTAGAAACTCTGGCCTGGTAAATCTTGGCCTCGGTGGCAGCTTTGAGATCCTTGGCCATGTGGTTGACCGAACTAGATAATTGACCGACTTCATCTGAGGACTTAAAATTAACCTTTTGATCTAGATCTCCTTGGGCAATTTTTTTGACTGCATCTGTTAATAAATGAATGGGTTTGGTCAAACGTCCCGCAAAAAAGAAGGCTAGAAAAATAGTGAAGGTGGAAATAAGGGCAAATAAAACTAGCAAAGAGGCTATGGCCATAAAAATTCTGTCCTCTAGGGTTTGATAATTGACGGCAAAGCTGAGGGCATAATCTGGAGGAAGTGGGACCACCCAGTTCTGGATTTGACTGGCCTGTGGCTTTTTAACGCTTTGGCCATTGATGTTTTGGAAGCTGAGCTTATCTAGGCTATTGTCCACAAATACGGTCTGACCATCACTCAGAATCAAGGAGCTAAAAGAACTTTGCAGTCGCTCTAGTGCGGGAGCACTGAGCTTAGTATCATCTGAAAAAATTTGCTTGCCTTTAAAATTAAAAATTTGCAGGGTATCTATATTGGGATTTTTGAGTAGGAGGGAATTTTTGAGACTCTGGAAGCTGACAGTTTGGTCTTTGATCAATAACTCTGCTATACCTTGCTGGAATTTATCCTTTGATAATTCCGTGAAATTATAGGTTTCATAGAGAATGTCGTTGAGGATTTGCTGTTTTTCACTATAAATTAAAACTGAGGCAACGCCAAGCAGCACCAAGGTGGTAATTGCTACTAATACTATGGAAAACTTGGTTCTAAGATTGGCCATTAGGGTGTCTGAGTTAGGTGGTAAAAATCTAGGACGCCGTCGAGTCGCTTAACTAGATTATAACCCATTCTTGTGGCGTAATACACTTTATTCTCATATACAGGAACTCCTAATGCAGGATAATTTAGGCTGAGAGCATTCAAGCTTTGCAGGATTTGTAAGCGGGGGCTAGATTCAAACTCCTGTTGCAGTTGCTCTAACTGAGTTTCTAGAAAGGCATTGTGGTAGGATCCGAAATTGTATTTAGCTCCCTTTTTGGCGATGGATTCGTAAAAACTTTGGGCATCTGCGTAGTCTGATTTAAAACCTATGAAGATCAAGGGAGTTTCAGCTAAATCCTGCTTGCTGGCCTGAGATAAGTCTAGCAATTGCATCTGAGTTTGCAGGCTGGCTGCCTGAAAGTAATTTTGTAAGTAGCGCGAGAACACTTCTAAATCTGGGCTAAGGGCAATTTTGATGGGCTTTTGGATGAGATATTTGGGGATCTGTAGTAAGTTCTCGGAGCTTTTGAGGTTGATGAGCTTTGGGTCATATCCGAAGACTCCCTTGGGAATAAACTGGCTAGTACTATCAACCTGATTTTTGGTAAAGCCGGCAAAATCTATATTGTCCAAAAGACTCTTGATGACTTTTTGAAAGGCTGGGTCAGCCCCGCGCTGGGTTTGATAATTAAAGAGAAAGAAATGACTAGAAAGGTCAGAGTAACTGTCATAGTTGAAATCTTCAGGCAAATATTGGATTTGCTCTGGCAGTACGTTTAAAACGGCCAGGGTGTTGGATTTGTTGAGCTTACTTAGACGCTTGGCGGTATCACTTTCAAATAGCAGCTTGAGAGTTTTGATTGTGGGTAGGTTTCCGTGATAACTGTCAAAACGGCTGAGGTGGAGGTCTTGGCCCTGTGATTTTTGAATTTGGAAGGGCCCGCTGCCAATTTGCGGATTGCTGAGATCAACAATGGGGATTTGGGCTAGCTTGGACAAAAACAGTGGATCAGGATTTTTAAGCTTGATTTCAAAACTATAATCAGAGCGTAGGGTAATTGTGTCCATACTATCAAAATGCATGGCGAGAGCACTTTGGCTTTGTAGTTTTTCAAAAACTTGTTTGATATAAGAGGCGTTGACAGGAACTTGGTTGTGTAGGACTATATTGTCTTTTAGACTAAATTTCCATAAATCCTCTTCCAAGCGTCCATAAGACCGCACTAAGGCCGGCTTGATTTGCAGGTTCTGGTCGTAGCTAACTAGAGACTCATAGACGTGCATGAGTCGAGTATTGTTGTAATCACTAATTTGGGTGGGGTCCAGCGAGACGAGGCTGCGTGCATAATAAACTGTATCCGGACTAGGGTTTGCGTATAAAAAGCCTAGCACGAGTATTGCCAGGATGGAAAATCCGACTATAATTTTTTTGAGCATAGATTGGGGATTAGGAATTTTCTATGTGCCATTTGTGGGCCAAAATTGTATTTAAAACTACGTGCGCTACCGTTAGCGGTCCAACTCCCCCAGGTACTGGCGCCAGACGCGCGGCTAGCTCTAGGCAGTTAGGATCTATGTCTCCGTAAATTTTATTGTCGCGCTTACTAAAACCGACATCTATTAAAACTGCACCCGGCTTAATCATATCTTTAGTAATCAGATTGGGAACTCCCGTGGCTGAGATCAGCAGGTCGGCCTGGCGGGTGTGCTGCTGTAAATCCCGCGTATCCTTGTGGCAAACCGTGACTGTACCCATACGGTTGATTAGCATGTTGGCTAGTGGCTTGCCGACTATATTGGAGCATCCGACAATGCAGATGTCTTGCCCTAGGATTGGGATCTGATAGTGATCCAAAAGACTGAGCACTGCTTTGGGTGTGCAGGGAGATAAATATTCAAACTCCTGCGCAGACATGAGTTTGCCTAAATTATAGGCATGAAAACCATCTACGTCCTTGCGAGGACTAATAGTTTTAATGATTTGGGCCAAATTGATCTGTGAAGGTAGCGGTAGTTGGACCAAAATCCCACTGACAAAGGGATCAGCATTTAACTCTTGGATCAGTTGGATGGTGTTTTCGTGACTGAGATCCTCAAATTTGTGCAGCTTGGTTTGTACTCCATACTTCTGACAGGCTTGGATTTTCTTGGCCACGTAAACTTCCGAGGCAGCATTATCGCCAATCATTAGGATGTCAAGTCTAGGAGAGGGGACTTCAGCCGACAAATTTTGTAAATAGTCTGTAACCTGCCCATAAATTGTACTTAAAACGGGTTCGGCTAGTAATAATTTATCCATTATGCAGGGTTAAAACCTTGTCTACTAGCAGGGCATGCGTGTCCCTGATTTCTTGTTGTCTTTGTATGATGTGCCAGTTTTTTTCTGTAGCTCGTTGCAGGTAATGGGCTCGGACTTTTTGAATCAGATCATCCTGGTTTTCATGAATGTGTCCGGCTTCAATACTTTTAGAGGATCTTTCTCCATCGATTAATATAGAGTGGTCCTCTTTGATTAGATATTCATTGATAATCTCTATCCAGGTTATTTTTAGGCCCTTGACGGAACCCCAGGCAATGGCTGTTTCGGTGTAGTCTTCGGCAATTACCACATCATAATCCTGAATGTGTTGCAATAAGTTTTTTTCGTATTGGTGCCGGTTAAGGGTCATCCAAAGTTGCAGTTCGGCTTCTGTTATATTTTGGGTATTGGACCGGAGAGCCTTCTTTAAAAAGGGCCCTGACTCTTCAACTTCATAATTAGGATACTTGAGGTGGATGGCCTTGATTCCCTGCTCGTTGAGAGCTTCTACTAGCATTCTACACTGGGTTGATTTGCCTATATTGTTGATCCCATATACTGTTAGAAACATAATTTAAGGTTAGTTGGACTTTTATTGATCGGTGGATCCGAAGCCTCCCCTGTCTGCACTTGGCATGTCTTGGACTTCGCATAATTCCCCTCTTAAAATGGGCACAATTAATGCTTGGGCAATGCGTTCACCTTTTTTAATTAGGACGGACTGCTCAGTAAAATTATACATTTGGATTTGGATTTCGTCATTATTTCCACAATAATCCTGGTCGATTATGCCGAGTCCATGAGGTTTTAATAAGCCCTTTTTTTTAGGCGTGGAGCTACGAGAGCAGACTAGTAAAGTAAATCCGGCGGGAATCTGGACGCAGATATTGGCTGGAATCAGGCCTAAGCTCTGGCTGGCAATCTTAGTATCTGTTCTGGCGTATAAGTCGAAGGCCACTGAGCCTGGGGTTTGATAGCTTGGTACGGGTAAACTGGGGTCGATACGCTTAAAGGATATATCTAGCTGCATGGCTGATGTTTAGATTCTAGTCGGAGAGTTTCTTGGAGGGCCCGAATTGCCACTTCGGCTTGATCTGGGCTGGGCTGTTTAGTGGTGATCTTTTGCAAGGCCAAGCCAGGCATGGATATAGCTCGCATGATGGGGTTTTTGCTATAAGTGCCTGCTATTTTTAATATTTCAAAGGAAATCCCGGCAATTACTGGTAAAAAGGCCACTCTGCCGAGTAAGTTAATCAGAAAATTAGGATTTTTTGGTATAAACATATATACAAAAATACTGGCCACAAACACAAATAGTATGAAACTAGTGCCACAGCGAGGATGCAATCTAGGCTGCTGCATGGTGTTGCCTACAGTTAGTTCCTGTTTAGACTCATAGTTAAAGACTGCCATATGCTCAGCTCCATGATACATAAATAAGCGTTTGACTTGTGGTATCAGGCTAATTGCCCCCAAATAAATTAGGAAAATTAGGATTTTAAACAGGGCGTCGGTTAGATTAAATAAAAAGTAGTTTTGCTGCAAGCTGGCAAAATGCGTCTCGAGCAGGCTGGTGAAGTACAGCGGCAGAAACTTAAAGAGTGCAATGGCTAGCAGGATGGAGAAAATCAAGTTACAAACTGTAAAAAGCGTTGCTAAAAATGAGGATTTGGGAGCTTGGTTTTCTTCTGGAAAGGCGATTTCCAAACTGTGGTTGAGTGCATTAGACCCAAGAGCGATCATTTGTATCATGTTTAAAAATCCACGTAAAATAAATATATTCAGGCGGGGAAACCTTTGTATCCAGGTATTGTAAAAGAAGCTTTTGAGCTGAATTTTGCCGTCCTGGTCACGACAGGCTAGGGCCACGTAATTTTTAGAACGCATCATAACTCCCTCGACTAGGGCCTGGCCTCCTACCGCAAAATCAAATTTTTTGGACATAATTTTTTTTATACACAAATTATAGCATCGATTTTAAAAAAAGCCACTTGAATAAGTGGCTTTTAAATGAAATTTAGTTGAGAGAACTCAGATCTATGGGGATGCTTGGTCCCATGCTAGTTGTGAGATAAATACTTTTTAGGAAGGTGCCTTTGGCGCCCTCGGGTTTATTTTTCTTAACTCCGTCTATCATGTGCTTGATGTTTTCTAGGATTTTTTGCTCTCCAAAAGAAATTTTACCCAGCATGTTGTGAGTGGAGCCCTGTTTGTCGGTGCGCACCTCTATTTGTCCTGCGCTCAGCTTGGCAATGGCTGCGGGGATATCTTCGGCCACTGTGCCATTTTTTGGAGTTGGCATTTTACGAGCCTGTCCCATTTGCTTGGCGATTTTGGCTAAATTGCGCATTACGCTTGGGTGGGCAACGGCAAAGTCAAAATCCATGAAGCCTTTGGAAACTTCAGCGATGAGATCTTCTAGCCCAGCCTTGCTGGCGCCGGCCTTTTTAGCTTCTTCTGCCATCTCATCTGGCACAAAGGCAATAATCTTATAGGTCTTACCTGTTCCATGCGGTAATTGGGTAGTGAAACGCAGAATTTGCTCGGCATGCCGAGGGTCTAGGCCCGTGTTGATGTGGACTTCTACTGAGGAGTCAAACTTGACCTTGCTGGTTTCTATTAAGAGTTTAGCTGCTTCTTCTAAGGTGTAGGCAGCTTTATCTACTAGGGCCTTAGCGGCCTTGTAATTTTTTGAGACTTTTTTAGCCATATAATTTGGGTTAAGTGGTACGAGCCTAACATCTTTGCGATGTTAGTCCCACAAATACCTGCTTATTGTACCCATTTTTTTGGGTTTTGCAAGCGGATTTATAAAAGGCCTTTTCTGTTAAAAAAATAAAGAGGTAGGGCAAATATCAGTAAAACAATAGTGTACAGGTAGGTCCTTTGTGCTTGGGCCTCCTCTTCTTCTGTAGCTCTGGCTAAGACTTTTTCTCGACATACTTTGATTTGGGCTTCGCTTCTTGGAACGTTTTTTTTGGCCACATAATCATAATCCTTATCGCAGGAATGGTATGACATATAGGCTGGCCTCAGTTCAAAAACCTCGTTGGCTAGCGTTGTATAAACCAAGAGCACGGAGCCAAAAAGAATGGAGACGCCCAAAACTAAGCCAAAAATAGTTTTAGAATATACTTTATAATTCATACTGCTGGATTAAATTTTAAAAACACTACTTTTTATAGTAGTGCTTTTTTATTGTGCTGTCAATTTTTGTTATTTAATGACTTTTAGACCCATGCGTTTGGCTGTGCCCTCTATCATCTTAGCGCCGGCCTCTATATCGTTGGTGTTTAGGTCTTCTAGTTTAATTTCTGCAATTTCTCTAAGTGTATCCCAAGAAACTTGGCCAACTTTCTCTGTGTTTGGTGTTCCGGAACCTTTCTTGAGTTTAATTTTTTCTTTAATTAGAACTGAGGCTGGGGGAGTCTTGCATATAAAATCAAATGAGCGGTCTGCGTAAACGGTTATAACGACCGGAATAATAGTGTTGCCCTTCTCTCTAGTTTCGTTATTAAAGGCATTGCAAAAGTCTTGGATAGGTACACCGTGCTGACCTAGAGCAGGTCCAACAGGTGGAGCGGGATTAGCTTTGCCGGCTGGGATCTGGAGTTTTATATAAGCTTTAACTTCTTTTGACATATCTTCTTATTTTAATGCCGCTTTAGTATAATTGCAGCATAGTGAATAGTCAAGCCAATTTATTGCCCAAAATTTACCTTTAGGCTTGGATGGAAGTTCTTATAATAATACATGGCCAGGATTTTGTTATCCTTTTGGCCAATCAGGTATACTTGGTCTACCTTAGATTTGTGATTTAAGTAAAAGGACTTTTCGAAGAAGCTGTCGGTTTGGTTGGTTGTGATTTCGGGCAGGCTCTCAGCGAGGGCTTTTAATTCAATCAGGTAATTTTGCGCAGCCGACTCACTAGACATATCAATTTCACTTAGGCTAATAAGGACCCGGTCTTGATCTTTGTAAACTAGCTGATTGCTGCCTGTAATTTCTGGACTATCAATTTGAATTAGTTGGAATAGTTGCTGGTTAAATTTTTGCGGGGACAACTTGACAGCCAGCAAGGAACTGAGGTAATTTTGCTGGAAAACTTTTTCCTGGGCCGGCTCGGCCTTGGTTTTTGTGGTCTCATTCCCCTGTTTTGGACTATCTGGTAAGACTAGTAAACTCCCAGATAACTGCGGGTTTACTTCCTTCTGACTGGGTGGGGGCTGCGTCCCCTGCTGTGGCTGCTGTCCGTCAGATTTAAATAATTCCTCTAGGTTTTGGAAGGAAGAAGTAGCCTTAGCCGTAATTTCTTTTTGATAGCTGGGGTAAACTTTACCCAGGTAGTCTTGTAGGGCCAGTTCAGTAAAAATGACTGTAGAGCTTACAGCTAGAAATAGAGCAATAATGGTAATCTTGTTCATAAAAACAACTAAGTATTTTAATTATACAGTTAGTTGTGGACTTTTGCCAAGAATTATTTTTTCTTGACTTGATCAAAAGCTAGTTCGACGGGTGTTTCTCTGCCGAACATAGAAATAAGGACTCGGATTTTACCTTTTTCCTTGTCTATATTATCGACTTGCCCCTCATAATTAGCGAAAGGTCCTTCCAAAATGATAACTGGGTCCCCTATTTCTACTGAGATTTTGAATTTAGGATCTTTTTTGCCCATGTGTTTTTCAACTACGGACCACTCTTCGGGAGAAACTGGGACAGGAATAGTTCCGGACCCTACAAAGCCTGTAACATTGGGTGTATTGCGCACTACGTACCAGGAGTCGTCTGTTACCGTCATTTCTACGAGGACGTAACCTGGAAAAAGGCATTTTTCAACCTCAACGGGCTCCCCCTTTTTCATGATAATTTGTTTTTCTTTGGGGACTACAACTTTAAAAATAAAGTCCTGCATGTTCATAGTGTCAGTTCTTTGCATGAGCGCGTCTTTCACCGCATCTTCATAGCCTGAATAGGTGTGGATTACGTACCAATGCTTACCAGTGTTTTGGACTTGTTTAGCCATATTGTTTCAGTTTATTAATTTTCCGTATCGCTATCAACCGCCTCTATCTGAACTCCCTCGATAGCCTTCCCTTCTGGCCCTACTATTTTGATTTGCGAAGGATCTATGGAATTTTGAAAGTCTACAGCTTCATTTTGTGCCTTTGGACTATTATCTAAGATATACTTGAATAAAGAATTTAAACCATTATCTACGAATGTGATAAAAACAGTTGCTATGAAAGTAAACACTATTGTAAAAATAGTTATGTTAATTGCATGCTTGCGGCTAGGCCAGCTGACTTTTTTTAATTCCTCAAAACTTTCTCTAAAATAAGACATAGTAAATCTTAAAACAGGATTATTGTAAATGAACTCTTGGAAAAAGCAAGTTTTTTGCTAAAATTATTTTAGCTAATCTTATATATGTTTTTAAAGTTTAAAAAAATCGTGCTAATGTTCTGCTTGGTAAACGTGATTAGCTTGGCTTTTGGCTTGGATTTGGCCCTAGCTAACAATTTAGAAAACCAGGCCCCTTTCTTTAATTTGCCAGAGGAGGCCTATGATAAAACTTTTATCAGACCTCAGGGAGATAATTCGCTAGATAAGGTAAGTTGGATAGTGGACAGCCTTTTGACTCCAGCCCGTTTTTTGATAGGCTTTGTAGCTGTGATCTATTTATTTGTAGCCGCTTTAAAGCTGGTGGCCTCCCGTGGAGAGGAAGAGACGGCTTACGAAGGCTTTAAGCGATCCCTAATGTATAGCCTGATAGGTCTAGCCTTTTTTGCTTTGTCTGGAGAAATCGGATCTATTCTCAGCCTGACAGGTGGAGGTATTATAGGCTCTAAGGGTGAATTGATTAAACGCTTTGGCATATTTGATACCCAGGTTGGTATCATTATTACTTTTATGAAATATGTGATAGGTTCAGTTGCAGTTTTATATTTGGCCAAGTCCGGAGTGCACATGGTTACGGCTGGCTCTAATGAGGAAGATATTTCTGAAGACAAAAATACGATTTTATATACTAGTGTAGCTTTGGTCTTGTTGATCTTTAGTAACTCTCTAGTTACCAAGGTTTTGTATAAGACCGAGAATCCTTTTGATGACCCAAGTATAGACTTAGGACAAGGAGTGACTGAGGCGGTGGGCCTAATTAATTTAATTGTGAGTTTCGTAGGGCCTTTGGCGATCTTATCTTTGGTTGCGGCCGGTGTATTGTACTCTCTGTCGGCAGCCAACGAGGAATTGCGAGAGCGCGCTAATAAAATGGTGAAGATCTCTCTATTTGCCATTATTCTGATCTATGGGGCTTTTGGAATAGTGTCAACTGTGATTTCGGGTCAAATTAATTAATATTTATGAAAAAATTTTTACTAGCTAGTCTAATCCTCTTACTTTTTACCATGAGTAACGCTATGGCCTTTTCTATAGAGCGAGAGGGCGAAGCCGAAAGGTTTTTAGATCAAGAAACCTCAGAGACTCTGCAGAATTTCCAAGAGGCCTTAAAATTGCCAGGCGGAGGCTTGGTGCGAGATGAGTATACTAAAAACATCCCAGGTATTTCTAATTTGGCATCTTTGGTACAAACGGTTTTAAAAGTCTTAAAATACGCCATGTCTGGTCTGCTCAGTCTGATGCTGGTGTATGCCTTGTCGCAATTGATTGCCGGTTCTGGTGAGGCCGAATCCTTTGATAAAACCAAAACCTACTTAAAATATATTTTAATTGCCATAGCCATAGTTTTTATGGCGGAGCCAGTTTTCTTAAATTACTTGAGCCTAGAACAGGGTGGCTTTTTGGATAGTGCCGAACGAGCTCAAATGGCGGCTACCGGAATCTCGGCGGAACTGCTAGGCGCTTACAGGGTTATACAGGCCGTAATTGCTATGATAGCCTTGTTTATGCTGATCGTTGGAGGCTTTAAAATGGCAGCTCGATCTTACGACGAAGAGAACCTAGGCAAAATCAAAAATCAAATCGTGTATGGTAGCCTGGGTATTATCGTAGTGATATTATCAGAAACTATCGTCACGGACATTTTGTTTGATCCAGCCCGGGGAATAGATCCAGAAGCTGGTAAACGCTTGATAGTATCTATTACCAACTTTATCTCGGGTTTAACTGTGCTGGCCTCTTTATTTGGTTTGTTATATGCTGGCTACCTTTATGTTTTTTCAGCCGTGGAAGAAGAAAATACTGCAAAAATTAAAAATGCTATCACTGGGGCTATCATTGGGATTTTGCTTGCCAGTGGCGCGTTTGCGATAGTTAATACTGTAATTAAATTGGAAAACAAGATCACTCCCGATGTTTTTACTGAGGACAGCCTAAAATCTTAATTATTTGTTGTAATTTTTAAAAAAATTTGGTATAATAATAGGATTTAGTTATATATAAATGTCTATACCAAGTTTAAAAGCAAGTCTACCAAGTTTAAAAGCAAGTTTGAAACGAATACTGATTGGCTTCTGTGTGCTATTTTGTGTAGCCATTTGGCAAGTTCCAGTGAGTCAGGCTGATTTTTGTGCTGATTTAAATTCTGGCTTTAATGAATTTTTGGATTGTGAGGAGGACATCAGTTCTTTTGCCCGCTTTCAGGGAGGAATTGCTGCCCCATCGGCCGAGGGACTAGATCCTAGCTTGACTAAGGCTAAGGATGTTAAAAGCTTTGCCCTGCAAATTACCAATTTTGCACTAGGCTTTCTCGGACTAGCCGCCATCTTAATTATAATATATTCGGGCTTCCAGTATGTGTTTACGGCTGTAGATACGGAAGGAGTCGACCAGGCCAAGACCAATATCAAGAATGCAGTGATTGGGGTATTTATCATTCTAGGCTCTTTTGCCTTTGTGAACACTATTTTAAAGGCCACAGGCCCAGATAGTACGAGCCCATCCGATGTGAGGGGCACCGCGGACAACCGCAAACAGCTGGCCAACTTTAATTCAGCTGTGGACCAGGTAAAACTAATCCGTAACGACTTTGCTAAATCCGTCAGCCTGCTCCAGCGTAGTATGCAAAGTATTTCGCATATTGCCAGCCAGAAACCTAGTACACTAACTACTAGTCGTGAAAATTATATTGCTTACTTACAAGATATTAAAAGTAATTTAACTACCATAGGAAGAGCCTACGGCTTAGGTTCGGCTACCGAAAT
>CAZFPD010000015.1:0-15525 GCA_964521035.1 uncultured Candidatus Peribacteria bacterium | reverse complement strand
TCGGCTTGGAAGGTGGATGCAATGAAACGAAACGTTATTTTTAAGGTGGAGCGGGTGATGGGAATCGAACCCACCTCTTCGGCTTGGAAGGCCGACATAATAAGCCACTATACGACACCCGCACATAATATCAATAAAAAATATAAAGGATTTTCACCCAAAATGCAAAGGAAACTTGCTTGACAATATGAAAAAAATTGGTATTATAAAGAAAAAATATGCAATTCAATCAATATATTCAAGGTCTAGCCATCTCCCTAGCAGCATTTGCCTGTCAAAGTTCAGGCAAAACAGAACTTAATGGTCAGGCTCAGGCAAGAGGTACAGGGATAATGCAGTAAATTGACTCTGAAATAGCCGATCACAACCAAGCAGACTTCCAAACTCCAGATTCCGAAGCAGCCGATGCAGGAATTGATCAAACCGACGCCCAAACTCCAGACCCTGAAACAGCCGATGCAGGAATTGATCAAACCGACGCCCAAACTCCAGACCCTGAAGCAGCAGATGCAGGAATTGATCAAACCGACGCCCAAACTCCAGACCCTGAAGCAGCCGATGAGGGAATGTATGAAGATCAGGGAAGGGAACTACCCGTGGACTTTCCTATAGCTGAGGATTTTCGTATAGAAAGATGTTTAGCAAGTGAAAGGCCACAGTATACCTTAGTAAATGATAATATTTATAAAGTCTATCAAATTCCAGACTTTATACCTGGTCAACAATATTTGACCCAATGCTTCAGCTTGTGTCCAACAGAAGAGCAAAACGAACAGCTTCGCATAATTAGAGAAATGCCATTTCATGTCTCAAGCACATTTCCATTTTTTAGCAATCGATATATTTTGAATGGTGTTAACCAGGACCTAGAACCAAGTCAGCTCATATTTGACTCAGTTCATCGTAGACCAGTTTTTTCATTTAGCGGGGAGCAAGCCTTTGTGATCTCAGGTGACAGCTGTTTAGAAGTGAGAGTTGAATCCACACTCTCAGACGGCGAGCAAATGCCTGGATCCATTCGCAATCGTTATATGCGGGTCAGGCCCCAAATTTCTAATTGGTCTGAGAATGATTATCTGATTGTAGACCAGATTCGTGCCGGTCTCATTAAAAGGACTTATACAATGAACCCGGTTGAGGTAGCACCGGAAGCTGGAAATTGGGTCACCCAGTTTTTACTTGAAACTTATGTAAATTCAGAGTTTGATTTAGAGAATGTAGAATTAAAGTGCCAGTATACCGGCGACGGACCTATGGCCATCAACTATAGTATTTATAAATCCAATAGTCGGGAACAGAGCGAAGTTCAGCAAGCCACAACTGATGCGAATGGATGGCTAAATATTGATCTGGACCTCGGCTCTTTAATATTTAAAGACAGGCTGTATATGGATTTAATGTTACCGACTCAAGCAGAACTCACTGAGTCTATTCATTTACCTGAGCCCAACACGTCCTTGTTATGCCAGATAGAGGGTGTAACAGATCCAGTATATGAACATGCTGGGACTTTATATGCAGACGCCGAAGCGCTGCCTAGCCCTATTGAGCTCTCTCCAATTAATTTTATAGCAGAACAAGCCAGCCTCATTATCGAATTTTATCAGCATAACCGGCATCCTCAAATAGGCATCTCTAGGTATCAGTTATGGTCTCCATTAGTAGATTATCTGTGGAATTTAAACATATACGAAGAGAATAATGCTGATTTCAATTTAAACGGACTGGTTTTGGATATAAATTCGAATATACCCTTCCCGGTCCCTGGAAATCTAGAGCTAGTCATTAGTGGAGCTGCCGATGTTTCCATTCCATATACCGTGGAATTTGGAGTTAATCAATTCAATTTAATGGATAGTGTCGACCCTATAAGTACGAATTACATGATCGTACGTTTTGTGCCTGATCAATATCCAGTATCTGAAATTTTTAGTGTAGAACCTTATCAAGTTTCCGTACAGATTTTATCAGCCGAAGCTACCGCAGTTAGCGAGGAAGAGTCAGAAAATTTGCCAGTCTGGAACTATTTCTACATGGGCAATAATGAACCAAGACTACATCCGCTGCCAAGTCGAGCATTTGTCTCAGAATTATTTGAGCCGCTTTTCTACTTAGATACCAATCAAACATCCATGCAAAGATATAATTTACAAAATTTACCAGAAGAGATAAGCATTCTACATACTAGTTTCGCCGAAGAAGGCTATGCCCGTGCCTGTATTTCTGAATTTGAATTTCTTACCACCAAGCTAGCTCACCTCAATGGCTATCAATTAGTCTTGGAAGTAGCCTCCGGTATAGATGGATACTACCACTCTGAATATCAGATTGCCCACGAGAACATTACCCAAAATGGTTTTTTCCAAGCCATAGAAAATTGTATCCTCATCAACGGAACCAGCACAATAACTCTCAAATTTATTAGATCAGTCAACGCTCCAGAGGACGGACAGGTCATTCAAGCAGGGGACACTTTTAGGGCTTTCCTAAACCATATGCAAGTTGAAATAGATCCCTTTGCAGCCCCCCATTTAGAGGGAGTACAAAGGCATTTAAGAGTTTACGCTGGTTTTAGCATCCTGGGCGACCCTCTACTAATGCTTGGCAGACTCGAAGCAGACGAAGCCCCAGAAGTTTTAACTGATGCCAACAGACTCAATCAAACCGTTCCGGGCCTAATTATTCGCTTTTAGGCACATTCATACCAGCCAAATACCCAGTCGCCCAAGAGGCCTGCAGGTTGTAGCCACCAGTAAAGCCATCTACATCTAGAATTTCGCCAGCAAAATAAAGGCCAGGACACAGCCTAGATTGCATAGTCTTGTCATCGACCTCCTGCAAATTGATGCCGCCAGCTGTTACAAATTCCTCACCTTTACCTCGGCCAATGATTTTAATTTCATAAGATTTTATTAAATTTATCAGCGTACGGAGTTTTTTATGGGAGACCTCCTTGGCATTTTGCTGTAAGTCCAAGTCAATTCTATTAGATAGAACCTGGAGCAGGCGACGCGGGAGCAGGCCAGCAAATAAGTTGGCCAGATTTTTTTTGGGACTAGCCTGTATCCGTCCAAAGAGCTCTGCCTCTAATTGCGAAAGATTGACAGAGGGAAGTAGGTCTAACAATATGGAATGCGGGGAGTCTGGACTCAGCTTTTCAAAGGCCATTAAACTACTGACTGCAAACACAGCAGGGCCACTAATACCACGGTGAGTCCAAATTATAGGGCCGCTAAATTCAATCTTCGACCCATCTGAGAGCTTACTTTTGAAGTGCACCTCTATGTGGCTGACCCCAGAAAGCTCCTGGGCCAAGTGGTTTTCTATCACGAAGCTGGATAAGCTAGGGCCCAAGTCTGTAATACTATGCCCAAGTTTGCAGGCCAGGGCATAACCCGTGCCAGACGAACCAGTGTGAGCATAGGCTTGTCCGCCTGTAGTAACAATTACCTTATCAAACTCCCAGCTTGCACCTTTTTGATTAGTTAAAATGAATTGCCCTTGGCCCAAAACAATATCAACTATGTTGCTCCCAAACACAATTTCAACATTTGCTTGGTCTTGCAGTTTTGCAAACACCTCAACAATTTCAGCCCCATTGTCAGAAACAGGGAAAACCCGCAAGTCCGACTCAGTTTTAAGAGGAACTCCTTGCGATTCAAAAAAATCATAGACTTTTGCTGGGGAAAACTCATACATGGCATGTTTCAAAAAACGAGCACCGCGCGGGTAATTTCGCAGGAGTTTTTGCATATCTCGGTTGCCAGTTGTCACATTGCAACGCCCTCCACCAGAGATCAAAACCTTGGCACCCAGCTTGGGGTTTTTTTCAAACAAGTAAACCTGGCAATTTTGATTTTCAGACGCTTGCCAAGCTGCCATCATGCCGGCTGCCCCACCTCCTATGATTGCTATTTTCATAAATTTCAAATTTCAAATACATCACCTAAACTTGGAGTTTCCACCACTAAATCTTGATGGTTTTGTTTTAATATTTCTGCAAAAGTTAGGCCCTGGTTTTCCTCTCCATGTACAATAAAGGTCTTTTTCAAACCGTCTATATGCCCCACAAAATCAATGAGGTCTGTACGATCGGCGTGGCCTGAAAAGGCATCAATCACTTCAACATCTGCATTTAAAGGATAGGTATCTCCAAAAATCTTTACAGTTTCATCCTTATTCAGCAACTTTCTACCCAGAGTATTTTCTGCCTGGTATCCAACTATCAAAACCATATTACGTGGATCTGTAATGTTATTTTTTAAGTGATGCAAGACTCTGCCAAACTCACACATTCCAGAAGCTGAAATAATGATCATAGGTTCTGTCATAGCATTTAAGGATTTAGATTCCTCCACTGAACCCACATAGCGCAATTGCCCAAAGCCAAACGGGTTTTTAAAGTTTCTTACGAATTCCTGATTAATCTCCTTGTCAAAACATTCGGGATGGCGGGCAAAAACATCACAGAGATTCACAGCCAAAGGGGAGTCCACATAAATTGGTACTTCAGGAATTTCCTTATTTTTCATTAAATTGTTCAAATGAAATACCACTTCCTGAGTCCGCTCTAGGGCAAAAGCTGGAATAATAATTTTACCTCCGCGCTTAATAACTTTGTTCACCAACTCCTTAAAATGCTTATCCACATCATGTATAAATTTGTGGAAACGGTTCCCATAAGTAGATTCACAGATCAAATAATCAGAATAGGGGATGTATTCAGGGTCTCGCAGGATGGGCAGTCCACGACGACCCAAATCTCCAGTAAAAGTCAAAATTACTGGTTCCTTAGCTCCGTCCTCTAAAATTTCTAATTGTATCATGGCTGAGCCTAAAATATGCCCCGCATCATAGTAAGTGAGTTTCAGTCCCTTAAAAATTTCTGTAGTGCGGTGATAACCCAGAGTAACCATATTTTGTAAAACTGGAGCTATATCGTCCTCGGTATACAGGGGAGGCACATAGCTTTTACCCTTTTTCATTAACCATTCGACTTCTCGCATCTGTATAAAGGCCGAATCCATTAGCATATACGAAGCTAAGTCCCGAGTGGCATCCGTACAATATATAGGGCCATCAAAACCATTATTCACATAATAGGGAATCAGGCCAATGTGATCCATGTGCGCGTGCGAAATTATCATGGCATCCACCTGCTTTGGATCAATTAAAATTTGCCGATTTTTTGTATCTGCTTCCTTTCTATGTCCCTGAAAAAGACCACAGTCTAACAGTACTCGTTTGCCATTCACGGTCAACAAATGCTTGGACCCAGTAACTTCTTTCGCAGCACCTAAAAATTGTAATTGCATAGCAAATTGTTTAAACTATGCAAATTATATCATAGCTTAAACGCTTAATAAAGATCCAAAAAAGGAAGAGACTGATTGTTATACAAACAAATTCCAGCTCCCAAATAAAATTCTCCCAAATGCTTGCAAACTAGGCCTTTATCACACTGCTTTAGGGTGAGACCCTCACAAAATTCCCCATGCTTCACAAAAGTTTCTGGCCTCTTGATGATCTTAAAATTTCTATATTGTGGCACAGCAAAACCATCAATTAAAACTGCCAGCTGGTAGTCACCAGGTTTTAAGAAACTTGTATCATGCTTAAACCTATAAGTATGAAACTGATTCGGGCCCATTACAAAACGCTCATAGCCATGATTATTGCAAGGAAATTGAGCCTTATTTTGGGGATAAACCCGCCCCTGCTGATTCCAAATTACAAAAGTGGCCTGGCAAGGGCCCGGAAAATTAATTAGGAGCATTTTGCTAGCAGTGTTTCTTAAAATTCCTGCCACTTCTAAGGTATCACCCTGATAAATCACATTTTGTCCTAGAGTGACCGCGGTGCTAAAATAGGCCGACACAAAATTGATATGCGCAAGCAAGCTTACAAATAAGCTTAAAACAAAAACGAAAGTGTAAAGCAGGTAGTCAGCCTTGCGCATAAGGGATTTTAACAACAAACAGGCTACAATATATCTTGAAAGGAAGCAAGTTTAGTTTTTAATTTAGAGCAGAAAACTTATCATGGTCCAATTTGAGTTTTTGGTTGGTGACATGAGTATATATTTGCGTAGTAGCAATCGAACTATGGCCCAACATTTCCTGCACAGAGCGTAAGTCAGCCCCATTATTCAATAAATTAGTAGCAAAGCAGTGTCTTAAAATATGTGGAGTGATCTTCTGGCTCAGATTAGCCTTCAGGCCCTGAGTCCGAATGATTTTCTGAATGGAGTAGGCACTTAAGCGAAAATGATCTAAATGTCCCTTCAGATCTTTGGACCTCTTTCGTTCACTGATAAATAAAGGCAAAAACGGGTCACGCCTTTTGTTTAAGTAGTCTTGTAAAAATTTTAAGGCTCTATCTGTCACAAATACAGGACGCACTTTGCCTCCTTTACCACGAATCACCAGGGATCTATCCGTGAAGTTAACTTCCTTTCTATTTAGCTGAATCATCTCAGAAATTCGTAGGCCTGTAGCCACCAAAAATTCTGCCATGGCTTTATTCCTAATCTGAATTAGACTGTCTGTTTCAAAAGACTCCAGGTATAGCATGAGTTCATGTGCCTTCAAATAATCAATCTGCCTGGGCCTGACTTTAGCTAATTCTATTTTTTCAGGCGAGAGGCTGACAATATCATTTTTCTGCAAGAATTTGAGGAGAGCCCTCAAACTAATTAAATGATAGTTGATGGTCTTGCTACTTAGTTCCAATCTTATACCATCCTTAGTTAATCTATTTAAAAAAAGTCTAAATTCAAACACATCATCCAGCCTAATGGCATCTACGGGTTTATCTCCTAAAAATTCTAAAAAGCGCAAAAGGTAGTGTTGGTAATTTTCTATGGTCTTAGGAGATTGGTTTTTGGCTACCTCACAGTAAATTAAGAAATTTTTAATTGCTAGAGTTAGGTTCATATGGAATAATATAGACACTAATATTCTACATGAAAGCATATGCAACTGCTAATAAATCCAATCTTGGAAGAATGCACGCCGAAAAAAATAAAATCCCTAGTAATTCTTTTAAGGAAGATGTACATCGCATTCTCAGCTCCAAGGCTTTTCGTAGATTAAAAGGCAAAACCCAAGTTGTAATCAGCAATACAGGGGACCATTACCGCGACAGGCTCACTCACACCATCCAGGTAGCCCACACGGCCCAAATTATCGCAGAAAGACTAGGATTAAACCAGGATTTGGCGCATGCCATAGCTCTAGCTCATGATTTAGGCCACACGCCTTTTGGACATTCTGGGGAAGATGCCCTAGATAAGATGCTTCAGGACCATGGCCTAGCATTTGAGCACAATATGCAAAGTGTGCGTATAGTGCAGGAATTAGAAGAATTCAGCCCCAATTATAAAGGCCTCAACCTGCACCTAGAAACAATTATGGGCCTGCATAAACACAACAAAAAAATCCAGTTACCAAGTGGGCAGCTAGTCTCACACTCACTTGAAGCCCAATTGGTCAACGAGGCCGATGAGATCACTTATCTTTTTCACGATTTAGATGATGCGTATCGCAGCAAGCTAATTAGTAAATATGATCTGCAGAAATTAAGCATTTATCCGCAGCTCAATCAGACTGGACTGGGCAACAAAAATTTTCACGAAATCATCGAAGAAATTTATTTTCACCTGATCTCAGAACTAATTAGAAGCTCCAAGCAGCAAATTCAAAACAACAACATTCACACTTACCAAGACGTTTTAAAAGCCAACAAGCCCTTGATTATCTATTCCAAGCTAGCTTTTGAGGCTAAATTAAATTTGAAGCATTTCTTATACCAAAAGTTTTGGACGGATACAGAAATCATACAGCAAAGAGAGTATGGACAGAAAATCATTAAAAAATTATTCGATTTTTTTCTCCATGATCCCAGCCAGCTGCCTAAAAAATATCAATTGCAAATTCGTGCCTCCAACAGTATAATCGAGACAGTCAAAGACTACATCGCCGGAATGACAGACATATACGCTAAGGAATTATATATCAAAAATGCTTTGTCCTAAATGCAAATTTCAAGACACCAAAGTTATCGACTCTCGCCTCACCAATAATCAGAGAGAGATACGCCGCCGCCGTACCTGCCTGTCCTGCGAACACAGATTTACCACCTTTGAAAGAAGTGAGGGCGTCAGTTTTACTATCCAAAAAAAGGACAGCAGCCTGGTCACATATGATAGAAAAAAGGTAGAACGTGGGATTTTTAGGGCTCTAGAAAGAAGAAATATTAGCCCAGAACAAGTCACCAACATGATAGACCAGCTAGAAGATAAATGGTCACGGCAAAGGAAGCAGGTCGCATCCAGGACAATCGGAGAAGACATTATGCAGGCCCTTTTAAAAACAGACCAAGTGGCATATATAAGATTTGCCTCTGTATACAAGGACTTTCAAGATATTCAGAGCTTCGAAAGGGAACTTAAAGCTTTGGATTCATAGCGCTGGCCACAGCCTCCACCACTCCATGATCAAACACACTTGGGATGATTTTTGCAGCCTGCGGGTCGGTAATTAAGTCAGCCAGATTGGGCCGCTTGCACATACATCGCTTGGGTAAATTTAACGATTTTATTATCTAAGGCTCCCTTAAAAATCCCAGGAAAAGCCACTACATTATTGACTTGGTTCGGGTAATCCGCCCGTCCTGTCGCCACCACGGCCGCCCCCGCCTCAATAGCTAGTTCGGGCTTAATTTCTGGATTTGGGTTAGCTAAAGCAAAAATAATCGGATCCTTGGCCATGTTCTTCACATCCTCAGCTCTTAAAACATCAGCTACAGATAGTCCTAAGAAAATATCTGCTCCTTGAATTGCCTCCGGCAGACCTCCGTCTATATCTGAGCACACGTATTGCAGCGCCTCTTGTTTAAAGTCATTCAGATCGGTGCGATTTTTGTTAATTAGGCCCTTGCTATCTAAGACATACAAGTTAGCAAAACCGGCCGCCTTTAAAATCTGTAAAGTAGCCAGTCCAGCCGCCCCCGCTCCATTCATCACTAGCTTGACCTCGCTGATGGGCTTGTTGACAACCTTTAATGCGTTCAACAGTCCAGCCAAAACCACTACAGCCGTTCCATGCTGATCATCGTGAAAGACTGGAATCGGCAGTCTTTGCTCTAGTTCCTTCAGCACGTAAAAGCATTCTGGAGACTTAATGTCTTCTAAATGAATGCCTGCAAAACTTGGCGCAAGAGCCAGACAAAAATTGACTATCTCATCTACAGACTTGGCATCTATACACAGAGGTACCGCATCTAAGTTGGCAAACTTTTTGTACACCGCAGATTTACCTTCCAAAACTGGAATCGCAGCCAAAGGACCCACCTTACCAAATCCTAACACGGCAGTGCCATCACACACCATGGCAATTGAGCGCCCCTTGCGGGTATGAGTTAAGGCCTTGCTGGGATCTTTTTCTATTTCCTTAGCCACATAGGCCATGCCAGGCGTATAAAATAAACCCAGATCTTCTGGGCTTTTCAGTGGGGAAGTCAGTTCCAATTTAATTTTACCCTGGTACTTTTCATGAAATTCCAGAGAGCGTTCTGCTATATCCATTATTTTAAAGTTACATTTACATTAACTGGTAACTTTATATCAGGAATCTCATTTTTGGGCAAGACTTTTGGACCCATCGCAAAGGGTTTAATATCTTTGTTACTTAAAACCTGCGAATCCTCACATCCGCTTAATAAAAGTAGCAAAAAGACAACTGTCAAAATTTTAAAAGTCTGACTGCCTACCTTTTTGTATGTCCATAATGACATCAAAGGATCTTTCATACTTAAATGTATGGTTAGTGTCTTTATCAAAATAGTAATCGAGTGGGCCTGTCCCCAGACCTACCGCATCTGTGTAAAATAGTTCCAAATCTGAAAATTTCTTTAGAGTATCCATGCCAGTATATGATTTTAGGATATTTTTGCGGGCTAATTCTAAACTTCTATGCCTGGCCTCTATTTCCGAGATCGGCACCAGCTCCACTGAATTAAAGATGTCTTTTACAATTTTGTTCATTTCAACTAAACGTTTATTAAGATTGATTTTTACAGCTATTTCCAGCGTTTTATAATCTTGTATATAAAAAGCTCGACTAATTTGCTGCTCATCCTTGCCTGTTAACAGATAAAAGTTCTCCTTCTGCTGCTCAAAACTTTCGCTTAATTTCAAGTCTGATTTAAGTTTGGCGGCCTGAGCACTCAATTCTGCTTTGGGATGATTCTTGCTACTAGCTTCTACCAGAATACCATAATTATCTAAAACTGCCAAGCCTTGTCCCAGACCAGTTGCTATTAGACCATCACCATGATTTCTGACTAACAAATATTCCGGCAATTTGACTTTAAAACCAGAGTTTAATTTAAATTCCTTAAAGTCCGTATAGTATTTATAGCTTTCCTCACTATTTTTTAATCTATATAAAAACTCTGCCGCCAAAGCTCGACTAATTGGTTTGACGCTGAAGCTGGGGTCATCCTGGGGCACACTTAAGAAATTGTTATTATAGGCCAGATTCATATAATCCTTGTACCAGGCTTGCTCGTCTATTTGCAGGCTATTGCTGGGATTGTCTATCTGGATGCCCTTAGCTCGGAGCGCAATTTTGACAATTTCAGCCACCAAAATGGGCTTGTTCGGCCGAAAACTTTGATCCTCAAAACCTTTGATCAAATCCTGATTTACTCCAATTTGCACATAGTTATAAAACCAATCCTCAGGCTTAACATCTGTAAAATCTGGCTCTGTAATCTCATTTTTATCTGCTAGTTTGATGTCTAAAGCCAAACTCAGTATTTTTAAGGCTTCTGCCCTAGTCACATTTTGCTCTGGCCTAAACGAGCCATAATCAAATCCTTTTAAAATTCCCAAAGAAGAAAAATTGGATATACTCTTGTAATGCTCTGAATATTCATCCACATCCATGTAACTTGCAACTCCTGGCAAAGCACTCGCCGAGATGGCCAGTCCAACAATAACCAAAATCAGAGTCTGCTTAAACTTCATCCGTTGCTGGATTAGATTCTAATTCTATGCCCTCGCTTTTGGCAATTTCATTGATCAATAGATCCAAATCCTCAAACACAGGGGAGCCCTGGACTATATTACGGTTAATAAGCATGGTAGGCACCGCGGTGATACCTAGGCTATGGGCCTCTTGTACATGGTTACGCACTAATTGCTTGATGGTAGTGTCTTCGGTATAACAGTTGTTAAAGGACTGAGTACTGATTTTGAGCCGCCTGGCTAAATTCGTAAAGCGTCTGAAAAGTTGTTTTTCGGTATCTGCTAAAAGGCCCTCCTGATCTGCAGTTAAACGTTCTAGAGCATCCTCAGCACTGACTTCTTGCTGCAGGTAACAGCTCAGAGCCACCGCCGCGTTAAATTCATTTTCATTATCGGTGAAGTGTTTCAATATGATACTTTGGCGACCTGGGTAATTCTGATTAATTTTCTCCAGATTTTGAATAGCAGTTTTCACAAAGGGTGAGGTCAAATTACCATATAATACTATTTCCAGAGCAGTTGAGGAAAATTTATTCTGGCTAAGAAAAATCCCATCCGACAATTTAGGATTAACCAAAGATTTGTAGGACTGGTCTGTACTGAGAATGTATTTACCCTGCTTAAAATCTAAGAATTTCTTAATCTTTTCAAAATTCAGGGTTTTCTCTATATTTCTATCAAACACAAAAACAGGGAGTAGCTTCAAATCCAACTCCTGGATCAAGTTCTTCGCATAACGGCTTTGGTAATCAAAAGTCTCTAAATTAATTAGAGGGGTAATGTTAGATTTGACTCTGTCCAAATGGGAATCAAATAAACATTCTGGTCTCAGACAACGCTGGTCTACTATGGCTTCTACCTTAATCAGCGGGTGATCATACACCACATAAGTTTTGCCGGATCTTTCATAGATCTGAGGCTCTCTATTATCACTAATCAGCTTGGACTCTTCCTCAATTTTTAAAAGATAATTTAAATTATCATGAAACACTTGATTGTTTTTATACAAGTAAAATATACTTAAAAAAACCACCAATAATAGCACCAAGAGTACGCTGGTTATAGGTCTTAGGTTTAACTTGAAGCTTCGGCGTTTTTTGGAGCTGTGTCTACTTGGCCTGGATGCCGATTTTGCCAAGTCTACCAATCTGACTAGTTCTTCCTTTGTTTGATCTGATGAGGTTTGTATTCCTTCTGCCTCTAAAAGTTTACGTAGTTTATCCTTCCTGAAATCGTTCCAATTAGACTGGGACATAAAAGCGATTATCGTATAAGCAAAATACCATAAAAAGTCCTTTCTATCAAAAAAATCACACTATTTCACCCGGTGAATACTTGTCGAGCTTGTCTTCTCCCAGCAATTCGATGAATTTATCGATAGCTTCTTCTAGCTTGACAGTCTGCTGAGTCCCTTTCTTCATTTCTCGAATTATACAGGTTCCATCCCTAACTTCTGTTAAACCCATTAACAACATAAAGGGTACCTTATTCCTCTCGGCCATGGCAATTTGCTCCTTCATGCTACATTCTCCTATCGCACCTATGGCCTTAATACCCCTGTCATGCATTTGCGTCATGAGTTTGAGACATTTTTTCTTAGCTTCTACGCTCAGTTGAGCTACAAACAAATGCAAATCATCCTTGGCTGGCGCCTTAATTTTGTTAATTTTCATTTGTGTTACCAGCCTCTCCATTCCCGCCACATAGTTAAAGGCCGGGGCCGGTTTGCCAGACAAGCGTTCTATCAGATTGTCATAGCGTCCGCCACCACCGACCGCTTTGGATCGACCACGGTTTTTCTCCCAGAATTCAAAGATTACTCCGCTATAATAAGGCAGTTTTCGAAACATCCTATGGTCTAATTCGTACGGAACTTCTAATTCATCCAAAAATTCACATAGTGTTTTTAGATATTGCTTAGCTTCTTTATCGTAAAAATCTTCAATTTTCGGAGCCATTCCATTCAAAATTTGCAGATCTTCATTGGGGATCAAAAATAGCTGCAGCGGGTCCCTGTCAATTAAATCTTGATATTCGACTGGTACAGATCGCAGTTTAGAATTGTAAAACTCCTTTAGCTCCTCAATATAAGCATTCTTAATATCAATACTACCATAGCTATTAATTTTCAAGCACAGGCTTTGGTCTATTTTCAAATCGCTATGGATTTTATGAGCCAAGTAAATGATTTGTGCATCTAGGGCAGGATCTGACTGGCCTATAACTTCCATCCCAAATTGCGTAAAATTTCTATAATAACCTGGTTTCAACTTAGTGTAACGAGCCTGTTGCTCCACATAAAACAGAGAGATGGGCTGAGGCATATTGTCAAATTCGTGTTCTACGTAAGCCCGAGCTATACCTATAGTGCTTCCAGAACGCACTGTTAAATCTTCACCGTCGGGGTCTCGTAAACTATACATTCTCCTTTCTATCCTATCTGACTCCTCAGGCAGGGCTTTTTTTAATACATCTGTCAATTCAAAAAGGGGGGTCGAAATTCTTTTGAATCCAGCCTGTCGACACCTATGGCGAATGACCTTTTTAATATATGTGAAAAATTTATGGTCCTTTGGTAAAACATCAGACATGCCCTTGGGTGAGCTTATTTGAAAATTTGCAGCCATATCAAATAGTATTAAAAAATATAAAACAATTCTAGCAAAGCTTTTGCCAAAAGGCAAATTTAAATCCTAAACTCTAATCAAAGAGCCAGGCTTTAAGCCATTATTTTGAGAAAGTAAATTCGCGGCACCCGCAATCATAGCTGCATTATCTGTACAATAGTCAAAAGATTTTGCTGTTTTCAGATTTAGGGATTTAAATGCTGCTTGCATCTTTTCTCGCAAGTCTAAATTGGCAGATACTCCTCCTACCAGATGGACTTCCTTCGCTTGAAACTGGCTGACGGCATTGGCTGTCTTTTTGACTAGGTTTTGATTAATAGTATGCTGAAAACTAGCAGCAATATCCGCGATTGTTTCTGCATTGAGAGGATGGGATCTGGCAATCAGATTTTTCAGATTAGTTTTTAAGCCCGAAAAACTAAAATTCAGTTTTTGATGAGGTAAAGGTGAGGGGAGTTGGTATTTTGAGGGATTTCCCTTGAGGGCCTGTTTGGCTATCTCGGGTCCTCCTGGATAATTCAAACCTAGCATTTTGGCCACCTTATCATAAGCCTCTCCCGCAGCATCATCTAAGGTGTGCCCAAGTAATTGATGATCAGCTATCTCCCGAATCAAATACAGCTCATTGTGGCCACCACTCACACTTAAAACAACTATCGGAAACTTAAAATCAGCCCGATCTCTATCTAAGAAGCAGCTATAAACATGCCCTAGCTTATGGTCTACCTCTATTAATGGCAGATTCAATAAAGCAGCCAAACTAGAAGCTACAGTAGTACCAACCAGTAAGCAGTTAACCATGCCAGGCTGATTCGAGGCGGCAATGGCCGTTATATCAGATAGTTTTAACTGGGCTTGCTGCAGGCAGGCCTCCAAGACTGGGAATACGTTCACCGCATGTGCTCTAGCGGCCACTTCTGGCACCACTCCTTGGGTTTTTCTATGTAACTCAATTTGTGAGGATATAATATTGGCCTGCACATCAGTACCATCTGTAATCGCCACACAAGTATCGTCACAGGAGCTTTCAAAGGCTAAAATCATCTTGGTAAAAACTATTATTTTTTGCTATAATTATAGTATGAAACCAAGCTCAATACAAATCGTTTCTACCCTCAGAAAAAAGGGCTACCAGGCTCTTTGGGCCGGAGGGTGTGTGCGCGATATTTTACTAGGAGTTACTCCCAAGGACTTTGACATAGTCACCGACGCCACCCCAGACGTGGTGGAAGGTATTTTTGACAAGACCGTGGCAATAGGCAAGGCCTTTGGTATTATTGTGGTTCACCACCAGGGCCATGAATTTGAAATTGCAACCTTCCGCAAAGAATCAGACTACCAAGATGGCCGCCGTCCCTCTGTAGTAGAGTTTACAGATGCCTATGAAGACGCCCACCGTAGAGATTTTACCATCAACGGTATGTTCTACGACCCAAGCTCAGATGAAATTATTGACCACGTAGGTGGCCAAAAAGATTTAGACCTAAAGTTAGTTCGATTTATAGGAGAACCCAGCCTCCGTATCCAAGAAGATCACTTGCGTATTTTACGAGCCGTCCGCTTTAAAAACACCTTAGATTTCCAGTATCACCCTGCGACTTATCAGGCCCTCAAAAAACAGGCTCATCAAATATTAGACATTTCCAAAGAAAGGATAGCGCAGGAACTAGATAAAATGCTGCAATGTAAGAATAGAGCCAAAGCCCTGAATGATCTAGAAGATTTGGGCCTACTACAACTCCTTTTACCCGAAGTTCAAGCCATGAAAGGAGTGGCCCAGCCCGCCGATTATCATAAGGAGGGCGATGTTTATGAGCACACCAGTTTAGCCCTTGCTAACATGCCGGCCGGGCTCCCTCTGTCTTA
>CAZFPD010000014.1:11687-15638 GCA_964521035.1 uncultured Candidatus Peribacteria bacterium | reverse complement strand
GAGAACTCCGCTTAGGGAAAGTTTCCTTGGGGAAGAGTTCTGGGCGCTTGTGACTGAGTTCTGGGCGCTTGTTACTGAGTTCTGCGCCGCTTGGCCGCCCGTGGCGAAAGCGAGAGTGTCAGATAGAATGCCTTTCCAATCCAGCCAAAGTCTGAAGACGCATCTCCAAAATGGCCTTAGCCTGGATGTCTGAGAGCTCAAACTTTTTCATTAGTTTGTTACAAGCCTCAACCTTGTCTGCAGAGGCCTTAATAGTTTCAATCACCGCATCAATATTATTCAAGGCGATTTTTAATCCTTCTAAAATATGGGCTCGCTCTTGGGCTTTTCGTAAGTCATATTCAGTTCGTCTGCGGATAACAACCTTACGGTGAGCGAGGAAGTGTTGTAAGACTTGTTTCAGGTTTAATAATCGTGGCTGAATTCCATCTACTAAAGCTATCATATTCATATTAAAGGAAGTCTGAAGCTGAGTCATTTTAAACAATTGTTGTAGAACCTTGTTCGGATAAGAGTCACGCTTCAAATCTATCACAACTCGTATTCCATCTTTGTTGGACTCATCTCCCAAATAAGAGATTTCAGTAACTTTTTTATCTCGCACCAACTCCGCAATCTTACTCACCAGATTAGCCTTATTTACATGGTAGGGTATTTCACTAATTATAATAGAAGATCGACCCTTATCATTTTCAATAATTTCTGTTTTAGCACGTACTGTAATCCCACCTCGGCCAGTTAAATACATTTGTTTAATGGCTTCCGTATCATAAATTATACCTCCAGTCGGAAAGTCAGGACCCTTAATAAAGCCCAGCAAATCCTCAATTGTGGCCTCTGGATTTTGGCACAAATGCCTTAAGGCCAGACAGACTTCTGTTAAATTGTGGGGTGGAATAGAGGTGGCCATCGCTACCGCAATTCCTAAAGTCCCATTCAATAAAAGAGTAGGGAGTATGGTTGGCAATACGGTAGGCTCAGTTTCTTCTCCATCATAATTTGGCTTAAAGTCGACAGTATCCTTGTCTATATCCGTCATTACGTGCTCTGTAATTGGCATCATTTTAGCTTCGGTATAACGCATCGCAGCCGCGTTATCGCCATCGATAGAACCAAAGTTACCCTGGCCCTTGACCAACATATAGCGCAATGAAAAATCCTGAGCCATTCTAACCATAGAGTCATACACAGCAGTATCGCCGTGTGGATGGTACTTACCAAGCACTTCACCAACTACCTTAGCAGATTTAGAGTAACGGGCGCTGTGTTTCAGGCCTAGTTCGTTCATGGCGTACAAAATACGCCTATGGACTGGTTTCAAGCCATCTCTAACATCTGGCAGGGCTCGTGTTACAATCACGCTCATCGCGTAACTCAGATACTTATCTTCCATTTCCTTACTGATATTTTTGAGTTGTTCCCTAGTGTCATCTTCTGAGTCTAAGGGCTCTGGATTAATAGCTTCAGCATCATGAGATTGATTGTCTGTATTCATAAAAAAATTTATAGCAGGCTCAATCTAACATAAAAAATGAAAAAAAACCAACAATTGAATTGAAAAAATTCTAAAAATTTGCTATAATTATTAGATAAATAAAGAAATTCATGGAAGAAAAAAGCCCTAAGCCATCATTTGTTGATAGGATAATCGAAAAGTTACTCGGACCCCTACGCAAAAAGAGACAGCAAAAAATCACTCCAGCGGCTCCCAAAAAGGAAATTAGCCAGCAGGACATATTAGATAAGGCCAAGAATCTGAACGAAAAAAGTCATGAGTTTTTAGATGAAGTTACAAAACAATCCCAAAAGCTTGGGGAAAAAATACAACCAGGCCTAGCAAAATCCAAGGAGTTGGTCCAATCCAAGGTTGAGGAGCTAAAAAGCAAAAAACTGGCCAGGGCCGAGAAAGCCAAGTCCGAAAAACAAAAAAACGCCAAATATATCCAGTCCGAAAAGGAGTACCAAAAAGGTCTGGTGGGCCTGAGAGACCTATTGGCTCCATCTGACATGCAAGTCAACTTTGGTGATTATAAGCTCAGCGGAATGAGTACGAAATCGCTGCTTGTTACATCTTATCCAAGATACTTAAACAGCAATTGGATGTCACCCATCATCAATTTTGATTCTACCATGAATATTTCCCAATTCATATATCCCTTTAATTCTGAACAAATTCTGAATGTCTTGAAAAAGAAAGTTACCCAGATGCAGGCCTCCATGCGGATCAATAGAGAAAAGGGCCTAGTTCGAGACCCAGCCCTAGAAACAGCGTTAGCCGATGCCGAAGACCTACGAACTAAAATCCAAAGAGGTCAGGAAAAATTCTTTCAATTCGGATTTTATATGACGGTGCTGGACGAGGATCCTACTAAGGCTGAGCGGAATACTAAGCAATTGGAATCCATTTTGGGAGGACAGCTGATGACCACCCGAAGAACTAATTTAAGGGCTGAGCAGGCTTACCACACCACTATGCCGCTTTGCCAGGACGAATTAGACTCTACATGCAATATGAATACCTCGCCACTTTCCTCTAGCTTCCCTTTTACCTCGGCTACTCTAACTTCAGATAATGGGATTTTATATGGCCTCAACAGGCACAATGATAGCCTAGTTATATTTGATCGGTTTAGCCTAGAAAATGCTAACAGCGTTGTGTTTGCTAAGTCTGGTGCCGGTAAATCCTACGCCGTGAAATTAGAAATCCTGCGATCCATAATGCTAGGCACGGACGTGATCGTTATAGACCCCGAAAATGAATATGAAGCCCTGTCCAACACCGTGGGGGGAACTTATATTAACGTTTCGCTGAACGCTGATCGTAGAATTAATCCTTTTGATCTGCCTAAGCCACTTAAAGACCAGGACGTCAAACCCGGAGACCTACTCAGAAGTAATATTATTACCCTGCACGGCTTATTAAAGCTCATGCTAGTCAACATTACCCCTACCGAAGAAAGTTTGTTAGATAAAGCCCTGATTGATGTGTACGCCCTGAAGGGGATTACTATGGATCTACTGGATCCTTCAACCCTCGAGCCACCAACTCTGCCAGATTTACAAAATGTACTGGAAGGCATGAAGGGAACAGACGATCTAGTTAAAAAGATTGAGAAATACACCAAAGGCACCTTTTCAGGAATCTTTAATATGCCCACTAATATCAACCTGCAAAATGGCCTGGTAGTATTTTCCATCCGAGATCTAGAGGACGATCTGCGATCAATTGCCATGTATATTATCCTGAATTACATCTGGAATAGGGTCAAAAGTTCTTTGCGCAAAAGAATCCTAGTGGTAGACGAGGCCTGGAGCCTTATGCAACACGAAGATAGTGCTAAATTCTTATATGGCCTAGTCAAAAGAGCTCGTAAATACTACTTAGGGATCACCACAATCACTCAAGATGTGGAGGACTTCCTGAAGTCAAGTTATGGAAAACCCATTATTACCAATTCTTCCATGCAAATCTTACTCAAGCAGGCTCCGACAGCCGCTGAGGTCTTAAAAAACACCTTCAACCTAACTGAAGGCGAAAAATACTTACTCCTGAATAGTGGAGTCGGTCAGGGACTATTCTTTGCGGGAAATCAGCACGTCGCCATGCAAATCATCGCTTCCTACACAGAAAACCAAATAGTTACTACCAATCCGCAAGATCTACTAGACGCCGAGAAGGTTTAAGGCCTTATTTAGCACAGGATCATTTTTAGCCTGCAAGTCCATTAGAGTAGTAGTTACGAAATAATCCGGTCTAATACCCACTCGGTCAATTTTCATCTTATCTGAAGTTAACCACTCACCTATACTTAATTTTAAGGCAGAGGAATTCTTTAAGAAAATCAATTCCTGAAAAGTCCCCTTGCCAAAGGTGGTTTCGCCAATTAGCTTAGCATCATAGTGGGTTTTTAAGGCGGCCGCTAAAATCTCTGAGGCCGAGGCTGTGCCTTT
>CAZFPD010000014.1:0-11677 GCA_964521035.1 uncultured Candidatus Peribacteria bacterium | reverse complement strand
TTGTTCACTAAGACATACATTTTATGCTTAGGCAGCCTATCTTCATTAACTGTAGCTTGTTGCTGCTGTAAATTCTTGTAATCCAGACTCAAGATAGTCTTGTTTTTGCCTAGAAATAAATCAGCAACTTCCACTGCCTGGTCTACAAATCCACCTGGATTAGAGCGCAAGTCTAATATATAAGCTCTGAGATTATTAGCATCTAATTTGGAAATAATAGAACTTATTTGATTAGATAAATTGGGTGAGAACTTGTTAATTTTTAAGTATAAAATATTATTATTAAAGATCTTAGACTCTACTAAAGGTAGGGTAATCTGCGCCCTCTTGACAGTGTAGCTTAAAATAAGCTTGCCCCGCAATAAGCTCAGCGAAACATAAGATCCCTTCGGGCCCTTAATCAATTTGACCATTTGGGAAGTAGTAAGGTTAAATACGGGCTGCTTATCAATTTTTAGGATGATGTCACCCTCCAACAAACCAGCTCTACTAGCCGGAGAGTTCGGAATAACAGAAATTATCTGATAGTCACCGTTCGGTAAGCGCATAAAGGAAATTCCCACCCCTTCCATTTTATTTTCAGTCACATTCAAAAACTCATTCAGCTGGGCAGAGGTTTGGTATTCGCTATAAGGGTCATTTAGAGACTCTACCATGCCTTTAATAGCCCCATTCAGTATCTGCTCATCGCTAATTTCATCAATTTTATAGTAGGAGCTGCGAATTTTTTCATAGACAGTATCTAGAACCGAAAAATTCGGCAAACTATTAACGCTATAGTTAATGCCGCCACTACTCTGCGGGAGTGCCTGTTTTTGGGGGATATCTTGACTTAAAAGGCTAAACCATCGTTCAAACTCTGACTGAGAAACCCCCGCAAAAGCACGCTGGCGCTCCTTGATCAAACCTAATTCAAAGGCTCTAGCCATAACTCTAGAAAAGTAAGCCCCCTTATTCAAGCCCATATTGCTCAATTCGGCTGAGGAAAATCTATCTAGATTTGGCGGAACATTAACTCCGAAATTCTTATATAAAGTGCTTAAAGTAAAGTAATAAGAGGCCTTTTTGTCTTTGTAAAAATAGGGATGATGACTGTTGTAGTGTATAACTCCCAAATCATAAAACCAGTCTGCGATCTGGTTTTGCTGAAAGTCCAAATCTAGAAAATTAACCGTACTTGTACCCTGGTTTAACTTAACTTGCTGCTCTTGTTTTTTATAAAGTAGCTCCAAAAGCTCACCCTTGCTTAAAAAGGTTCCAGCGAGGCTAGAAAAAGGCACCAGCATCAATAATAGGAAAAGGTATTTTTTGTAACTTAACATATCTTTTTATTTAAAAATTTGCTACAATAATAAGATAAAACAACCTTATGGTAAAGCTTAGTTTGAAAAAAGTTAAATTCATTAAATATTTATTGCTCTTGCTGAGTCTACTTATTTTATTTGCAATTGAAGGAAATCAAAGTCTCAATAAGCCTAATCAAAGCCAGAGTGCCTGGTTAAGGCAGAGTAGCGGCCAATTGCTGGTCGGCCTACAAAATGGAAAGGAAAAGCCCTTCGCTAGTCACATTAATGCTCCGGCCTACTTTAAAGCTGAAAGCCTCAGTCAACTTCGGATTCATGATACCGAGCTTAAATTCGCTCCCGACACCACAATAGAAAATTTAATTTTAAACGAGCACACCTATCACGGTAAACTTAAGACTGGCAATCTGTTTGTCTCTTCATTTAATATGCCCGCTAGTTTTTCTATTCAAACCGAGAATTTTATTTTTTATCCTCAGGGCAAAACACAATTCCAGATATCAGAAAATGCAATTAAAGTGGAGCTGGGTGCCGTTATTATGTATCAGTTTAATAAAAAGGGCAAATTACAAAGGAGCCTAGCCATCACCAGGGGCCAGGGCTTTAATAATCCGACAAAAATGCAAGTAGAAAAAGCTACATCTCAAAGGCTAAATACTTTCCTGCAGTACAAAAGTCGGCAAAGAGTCATCCCCGAACTGTCTAAGGGCAAGAATTGGCTAGTTTTCAATAATAATAAAGCCATAGAACACAGCCTAAATGAGATTCGCACTGAACTGACACAATTAAGCCAAGCCAAGCAGATTGATATAATCCAGCTACAACAAATCATTGGAGCACACACGAGCAAGGCAGAATTTGAGCTGATTTGGCAAGACTATGGGCAAACTCTCATAAGGGCGATCCTCAAAGATGGTTCCGAAGAAGCTATGCAGCCCCTGCTAGACTTCTTGCTAGACAAAGAATTCAAAAATCTAAATCAGCCCAGTCAAAAATATTTAATCATCAGTTACTTAGACCAATTAAATAAGTTACGGCTCAACAAACTTAAATCTCGCTATCAAGCAGGTCAGGGTCGATTAGTACATGCGATTGATATATACAAGGAAAACAATGATTATGAGTTTAACCACAACCTAATTTTGATCCTAAATTCTATGTTGAAAAATCAAGCCTACTGGTCCAAAAATCTATTTGAAGCCCGCAGCTTATTGTTTAGGCAAAATCTAGAATTAAAGACCAAGCACAAGCAACTGTATCAAACCGATTTCTCTAAGCAAAACGAAGTATTTATAAATGCTCTTTTACAAAACCCAGGCCAGATCAAGCAGGCCAGAGCTATAGCGGATCTGTTAATTCTAGACATAGATTCCAAAAAGCGCATCAACTACATAGAAGACATCGTCAGTCTTTAAAAATTTGTTTTTAAAAATATCTTAGTTTATACTATAGGCACTTTTTAAGTGAATATTTTATGAATAAATCTTATTCCGCAGAGCAGATAACCGTACTGGAGGGCCTAAAGGCCGTTCGCAAACGGCCCGGAATGTATATAGGTACCACCGATTTGAAGGGACTACACCACATGTGTTGGGAAATAATTGACAATTCCATAGACGAAGCCCTAGCAGGCTACTGTTCGCAGGTGGACATAACTATCCAACAAGATGGTTACGTCTCTGTTAAAGATGACGGAAGAGGGATTCCCGTAGACAAACACTCCAAAACAGGAAAATCCGCGCTAGAGACGGTTCTTACCGTATTGCACGCAGGAGGAAAGTTTGGCGACGGAGGATACAAAGTTTCCGGAGGTCTGCATGGAGTAGGTGTGTCTGTTGTAAATGCCTTATCTACCCATTTGATAGCTGAAGTAAGACGAGATGGTAAAGTTTATACCCAGGAATACAAAATAGGAGAGCCAAGCTCAGAACTCAAAGTGACAGGGGAGTCACAGAGTAATGGTACCACAATCAAGTTTAAGCCGGACGCCAGCATATTTGAAACAGTAGAATTCGACTTCCAAACCATGAAAAACCGTATTCGTCAGCAGGCCTACCTCACTAAGGGTATTACCATTACTATAACTGATGAACGAGACGGGAAGCGGGCTAAGTTCTACTTTGAGGGTGGCCTTAGCTCCTACGTTTTACACCTAAATCAAGACAAGAAATGTGTGTCAGGCGTTTTTTATGTAGACAAAAAAGCCGAGGCGGGGCAAGTGGAAATTTCTCTGCAATACACCCAGAGTTTTCAAGAAACATGCTTTTCCTTTGCTAATAACATTCACACTGGAGAAGGAGGAACCCACATGACTGGCTTTAAATCCGCCCTAACCCGTACAATCAACGCTTACGCCAGAGAAAAAGGCCTGCTTAAAGAAAAAGAAAGCAACCTCAGCTCCGACGATGTGAGGGAGGGGCTCACGGCTGTAATTTCCGTCAAACTAGGCGACCCTCAGTTTGAAGGCCAAACCAAGAACAAGCTCACAAATCCAGAAATGCGCTCTGTCGTTGAGTCCATATTTGCAGAAGAGCTCATGTATTTCCTACAAGAAAACCCCCAGGACGCTAAAGAAATAGTCTCCAAATGTAATTTGGCAGCCAGGGCCCGCTTAGCAGCCAGGGCCGCCCGCGATTCTGTGATACGCAAAGGAGCTCTAGAAGGATTAACCTTACCAGGAAAGCTGGCTGACTGCTCTAGTAAAGACCCAGCCCGTAGCGAACTGTTCATAGTGGAGGGAGATTCTGCGGGAGGCTCAGCCAAACAAGGCCGGGACCGAATAACTCAAGCTATACTGCCACTCAAAGGTAAAATCCTGAATGTAGAACAGGCTCGTCTCGACCGAATTCTAGGGAATACCGAAATCAAATCTCTAATTACTGCGCTAGGAGTTGGGATTCAAGAGTCCTTCAATTTGGACAAGATACGCTACCACAAAGTTATTATTATGACTGATGCAGATGTGGACGGGGCCCATATTTGTACTCTGATTCTAACCCTTTTCTTCCGTTATTTAAGACCGATAATAGACGAAGGCTACCTCTATCTAGCAAAACCTCCCCTATATAAACTATCTCAGGGCAAAAAGTCTTACTATGCCTATTCCGACGAGGAAAAAAAGCACATTGTAGAGACAGAGTTCAACCCTGAAAAGAAGATTAATGTTCAGCGTTATAAAGGACTTGGTGAGATGAACCCCGATCAACTTTGGGAAACCACCATGGACCACCAAACGCGTTCACTAGATAAAATCACCATTGCTGATGCCGAGAGAGCGGAAACTGTCTTCGAGACACTGATGGGCTCTGACGTTCTGCCTCGCAAGAAATTTATTCAGACTCACGCCAAAGATGTAAAAAACCTTGATATTTAAGAAAATTACATTATAATCTAGACGCTAATCAACAAAATATGAAAGTATACGTAGCCCGCGACGCCAAAGAGTCATTCGAAAGAATGCTCGCCAGGTTCAAAAAGCTCCTCCAAAGAAGCCACAAAATAGTTGATTCTAAGGAGTCTTCTCGTTTTCACAAGAAACCATCTAAAAGATTGCAAAGACGAGCAGCCATAGCCCGAGAAGGTTATCGCTCCAAACGAGAAAAGCAAAAATTCTACCTACAGTCTTGATAGTTCAGGATTTTATCGCCCAAAATTCAGATTTGAGCCGCTTAGAACAGCGCATGATCTTAGAGTATGTCCTCAATAAAGACAGCTCTAAGATTTTTTTTGATCTAGATCAAAAAATCACCAGCCTACAAGAGACCCAGATCAAAGAAATATCTGAACGACACAAGCTATTAGAACCCCTAGAATATATATTAGGCTATGCTTATTTTTATGAAAATAAATTTAAAATTACTAAGGACGTCCTGATTCCAAGAAGCGAAACAGAAATTTTAGTTGAACAGGCCATAAAGCTAAACCCAAGTAGTATATTGGAAATAGGTACAGGTTCAGGCTGCATTATAGCCAGCTTAGCCAAAAAATTGCCAACAGCTCAATGTACAGCCACAGATATTTCAGAAAAAGCATTGCAAATAGCTCAAACAAACGCACTTGAGCTTGGGCTCGTAGGACTAAAATTCATTCAGTCAGATTTACTCAGCGAAGCATCAATCCCAACACAGAACGAACTGATTATAGCCAATCTACCCTATGTAGATAAGGACAGTTATGTATCGCACTCTACACGAATGTACGAACCTGAGCTGGCATTATTTTCCAGCCAACGCGGGCTAGGCCACATTCAGGCTCTATTGAACCAAATCAAGGCAAAAAAACATAATTGGCAGCACATACTCCTAGAGTTTGGCTATGGACAAGAGGAGGGAATTGAGTTAATCTGTAAGCAAATTTTCCCATCTTCAAAGATCAAATTCTTTCAAGATTTCAACCAGATCACCCGCTTTTGCCATCTAAAAAATCTCCATGTTTGAAAAGCTAGAAAAACTGATTCAGGAATTAACAGAAATTGACCAAAGTCTACAAGACCCAGATATAATTTCAGATCAGAGTCAATATAAAAACCTCATGATACGCCGATCCGAAGTTGAAAAGGTGGTTGTCTTATATAAAAAGTACAAAACCCTGAAGGCTAATATGGAAGAGGCCCAAACATTACTACAAAGCGAAACCGATTCAGACATGAAAAGTTTTTACGAAAGTGAGCTGGAGGCAGCCAAGCAGGCCCTGCCAGATATAGAGGAAGCTCTCAAAAAAGAACTCATTCCTAAAGATCCGCTCGACTCTAAAAATTGTATTATCGAGATTCGGGCCGGCGCTGGAGGCGACGAAGCTTCTTTATTTGCCGCAGAACTCTCTAAGATGTATCTTAGATATTGTGAGTCAGCGGGCTATAAAACTTCCATCTTGAACACGCATGAAAATCAAACCGGAGGCTATAAGGAAATCATATTCGAAGTCAATGGCTATGGAACTTATGGTAAACTAAAATACGAAAGTGGAGTCCACCGGGTACAAAGAATCCCTGTCACAGAATCTCAAGGGCGGGTACATACCTCAGCCGCCTCGGTCGTAGTACTCCCCGAAGCAGAAGACCTAGACATAGACATTGCAGAAAGCGATCTACGCATCGATGTATTCAGAAGCTCAGGGCCAGGAGGACAATCGGTGAATACCACAGACTCAGCTGTGCGCATCACCCATTTACCAAGCTCCATCACTGTGTCCTGCCAGGACGAAAAATCCCAACATAAAAACAAAGCCAAGGCACTGGTGATTTTGAAAGCCCGCCTATATGACCTAGAGAACCAAAAGCGCCAAAAAGAACTAGGGGAAGCCAGGCTTTCCAGCATTGGATCCGGAGACCGCTCCGAAAAAATTAGAACCTACAACTTCCCTCAAGATAGAGTGACAGACCATCGTATTAAAAAGAGTTGGTCCAATTTACCCAGCATTCAGGCCGGAGAAATTGAATCCATTATAAATGATATAATTACCTTTGAGCAGGCCGCAAAATTAGCAGAGAACACATGACTCCAAACATTATTCTGATAGGTTTTCCCAAAAGCCTCAAAACTCAAATTGCCAAAGCCTACGCCCGAATTTGCAAGCGTCGATTTTATGATATGTCATCTCAAATTGTAAAATCTAATCTACGCAGCAAAAACAAGTTTATTGCCCAAAAATACATGGTCCGCAAGTTCGCCAAAATGCAAGACTGCGTTTTAACCCTCAGCTCCGGGATTTTAGCTAGCATGGAAGTCCAAAAAAAACTTAGCAATAATATTTTTGTTTACCTGCAAAAAGTATCAGAAGCCAAGGCTGACCCGATTCTCGATAAGATATACACAGATCACGCTAAGATCACAGTCATGATTCCAGAAGAGTATCCGGATTATAAAGTGGTCGCTAAAAAAATCGCTCAAAAAATCAACGAAGATTTAGGCCGGATCTAGCTAAAAACTCCTTCAAGGGAGCCTGGCCGGCAGATTTATTTAAAAATTCAACAGTAACTCCGACAGTATCCACAACCTCCTGATCTATTGTGTCCCACTGGCAAGAAGAACGAATCAATATATGCCGGATTCCAAGGCTGACAGCCTGGGCAACCACCTCCAGTCCTGAGGTGGGCATAGCATAGTCTGTAATAATAACTGTGTTTAGCAAATCCCGGCGATTGTCTCTGAGTGCCGTAATTATATCTGATCCATCGGAAAACAATTCCACTACACATTCTACATTTAAGCGACGAAAGAAGTATTTATAATAATTTCTCTCCAGGTCTGAGTCATCAGCTATCAAAATTCTTTTCATTTGCTCCATATTTGCGTATCCTATTTACAGATTAATTCAATTTATGCAAGACCTATTTTTATTTCAGTCGCGGGTAAAATCCTTTGATCAAATCTTTTTTGACTCGCACGCACATCTTCAGTATCCCTTAAACCAAGATATTTCGCAAGTTGTTAGTGAGGCCAAGCAGGTAGGGCTAGCCTATTTAATTTGTGTTGGTACGGACGCCAAAAATTCATTACAAGCCTTAAATTTACACAAACAATATCCAGATTATATTTTTCCAACAGCTGGACTGCACCCCTATGAAAGCCAAAACGAGTTTCAAGAGATTCAGGCCTTATTAGCCGAACATCCAGAATTTGTAGCTCTAGGCGAAACTGGCCTAGATTTTTATAATTGTAAAATCCCTAAAGATATTCAAATTCAAAACCTAATCAAACATGTAAAACTGGCAGTCCAACTTGACCTGCCTATCATTTTACACCTGCGTCCCTATGATGAGTGCTTTAACGATGTCATGCAGATACTCACACAATTTCAAGTCAAAAAAGCTATCTTTCATTGCTTTTCTGGCAGCTTAAAACAAGCTCAAACAATCTGGGAACGGGAATATAAGAGCTCTTTTGCCTGTAATGTAAGCTATCCTAAAAACAAGGAGCTGCTTGAAATAATGCAGCATTGTCCCTTACAAAACTTACTGATAGAAACCGATACTCCCTACCTAGCACCTCAGCCTGTACGAGGTCAACCCAATACACCTGCAAATTTAAAATATTTGAGGCCTATCCTAGAAAATCTATAGTATACTTGCATATTCTGCCAATTTAAATTACTTGTGAGTATCTTGAGTCTAAACTACTCTAAGTTTAGATATATAAATTTTTGCGCAAATGCCAGCCTCACCAAAAAATCAACCCTATCAACGCAAAGGCGACAAAAAAAACTCAGAATTCTTCGAAAAATACTTGCTAGAAATATACAAAAAGCGTAAGGCTCAAGGACTCGAAGATTTGCTGGGCCATATTCATCATTTTCTAATTCAGGTGGAGCTTGGCACAGCCAAAGATTTGATCGCAGAAAAACTATTGCACACACCCTTTGAGTATCATGCCTCTTTTGAGCATGAGGCCTTTCGTTATCACATTCTCAGAGTGTCCGATGTCAATCCCGATCTCTTGATTAGAGAGCCTTTGGTGGAGCTCAATGATTATTTCTATCATGTTAATATGATTTCCAAAAAGGGCAGCGCCAAACCTCACACTCGGTATATTGGCGAAGCCTTTGCAGTACAAGATCTCAAGCAAGTTTATCAGATTTTGCATGAACAAAACACCGTGCAGTTTCAACAAGAACTGCCAGCAAAACTCCCGGAAAACCATATTGCCTGGACCATGCCTTCCATTTTCACCAACAATTGCTTGGGATACATAGAGTACAAGTCCGGTGCCAAACAGTATCCAAAAGATGCTGACTGGAATTTTGATGATGAAACCAAGGCCAAGTTTAAATTAGCCAAAGACATGTTTAAAACCTATAGTCTAGAAGAGTATGTGGGGCCTATTGACCACTTTGCCACTCGAGTCTATTGCCATGATAGAGAACACGCCATTTTAGAATATTTAAGCCTGACCAACTATTGGTTTTGGGGTGCCTACAACATAGGAGATCAAAATTCTTCTACCAATGTGTGCAGAAACCTCCAAGGCCTGCCCGAAAGCCAATCTCCAGCTAAGGTGTTTACAGCCAACAACACACCCTTTTATGTGAACCATATTGATAAGCTCCCAAGCCCAACCGCAAATTTCGTGCGCAATTATGGACGACGACTACACCACATTGCCTACGGAGTCAAAGATGGCTTTATAGGACCAGAATCAGACAACTATAAGAATGTAGATTATGTGGTTGATCAATTAAAGAAGACGCATATGAAATTCCTAGAACATATTATTGGGTCCTGCAAAGAAGGCCTGAAGCAAATTTTCTCTCAAAAATCACAACACTCCCTATTAATCACTGAATATATACAACGCTGTGACAACTTTGACGGCTTCTTCACTAAAGAAAATGTAGCCGCTCTCACCCAGGCCGCCGGTCTGGACGACCTAATAACCTAAGTAATTGAGTTGCGTTGCCTCGTCACGATGTCCCATAAATGATTAGCACCCTCAGGCATACTCAAATGTGCAACCCTCTGCAAGTAAGGGCTTGACATGTTGATTTTATCTAAGTCCAAATTGCTTAATTCATCGTAGAAAAATAAACCACAATCATGTTTACTATACTGCGGTTCTAAGATCTGATCTGCAACATGAACCCCAAAAAAACCCGATATTCCTACTCGCTGTTCTTTTAAGCAGTCGGGGGTAGCAATTTCAAACACTAAAGGTTTACCACCCACCACTGGTTTACTAGAAATCAAATGCAGGTCTTGCAGCCCTGATTCATTAGTAACTAATTGAGTAAGTGGTGACTGGTCATAAGTACAGCCAATATATATAGGGTTGCATTCTAGCAAACTGTGCCAAAATTTCCTTTTAATTAATTCTCTAAGGCTTTTCACTAAGAGCGTATCATAGGTTTTGACCTTGCCATCCATATTTTGCAAGCCACATATATGAGAAGCTTCTAGCAAGGCAAGTTGAGGCACATCGTAAAGTGTAAATGGGGGAATGATCACACCACTTTCCTCCCAATATTTTTGATAAACAGTACTAGTACCAATATAAGCTTTTGACATATTTTAAAACTACAGGACTCAATTATAGGTCCTTAGAATCATATGTCAAGCAAGTTGGGCAGAAATAATCAAATTTGATTAGAAATTTTATAAGCCAAGCGTTGCATTTCATTTTTACGTAATTCGAACAGATTAGCCTGTTTGATTTTTCCTGTTAGGCTACACTCGCCTAAATAGATACAATCGAGTTTATTGGGAATTTTTTTATAAGAACTAATAATAGCCTTCATAATAGCCAGGTCGCAACCAGATTCCTTGATTTTCAAACCCCCAGAAACATTTACAAATACGTCCTGGTTAGATAGATCGAGGCCGAAATATTTCTGCAAAACCGCAATGATCATATTCAGTCGATTTAAGTCGTAACCCACCGCAGAGCGCTTCGGATAACCAAAGTTTGAGGCAATACACAAGGCCTGAACCTCAACTACCAAGGGCCTATGCTCATTGAGCACACAAGTTAAAGCGGCTCCGATTAGGGATTCATTCTGGTTCTCAACAAACTCCAGAGCGGGATTCTCTATCGCTAATAAACCTAGTTCCTGCATTTTAAATAGGCCAACATCATTGGTAGGACCGAAACGGTTTTTAACAGCCTTCAAAAATCGGTACGGGCTTGATCTTTCGCCTTCTATGTAAAGGACTACATCCACCAAGTGTTCAAGGACTTTCGGACCTGCCAATTCACCTTCCTTAGTCACATGCCCTATGATAATTGTGGTAATGTTTTTAAATTTAGCAATTTCGATTAATTTTTCACAAATCTGACGAATAGTCGAAGTACTTCCCGCCAGAGTATCTGCGAAGCGCATGACCTGGATAGAATCTATAATCAAAAACTGGTAGTCCGCAGCGCTCAGGCTGGCCTCGATTTGCTCGACCAAGGAGCTTTCAACAAAGTCAACCTGATCTAAACTAGATCCCAAGCGGACCGCCCGAGAAGCTATTTGGTTCACAGATTCCTCCCCAGCAACATACAAGGATTTGTAGTTTTGATTTAGGTGACCTAAAATCTGCAGACTCAATGTGGACTTTCCGATCCCTGGCTCACCTCCTAGCAAATACATGCCTCCCTGCATGAAACCATCGCCTAGCACTCTATCAATTTCATTTGTAAAGGAGGGGATTTTAAGCAGTTTCGTATCCTCAATTTCAGATATCTTGCGTACGGAACTCGCAAGTTGCACAGACTTTTTAGTTTTTGCAGTTATAGCTTTTTCCAGAAAGCAATTCCAAGCCCTACAAACAGAACATTGCCCCTGCCATTTTGAAGTTTCAGCCTGGCACTCCTGGCATTGATAAACAGTTTTCATTTTCGATTTCATTTCAAAACAATTAAGAGCAATTCAATTATATCACAGCCATTTATGAAAAG
>CAZFPD010000013.1:0-15768 GCA_964521035.1 uncultured Candidatus Peribacteria bacterium | reverse complement strand
TACATTTTTTACTAACTAAAAAGGGTCAAGTCGTATCACGGGAGGAGATCTTGGAAAAAGTATGGAAGTATCATTCCTACGCACAAACCAACACCGTGGATGTGCATTTTTCCAAACTTAGAAGAAAACTAGACAAAGGCTTCCCTAAAAAGATGCTGCATACAGTCTGGGGCCTAGGTTACAAGCTGGATTTAGTACCTTAGTTATTGGCAATTACCAAGTTTGACAGGTATTTTTTAGCCTCATCTAGTTGTCTATCAAAATTATTTTGTACATCCTCCTCGCTAATACTAATTTTAATATCTGGTTCTAAGCCAAACTTATCTATATCACGCCCTTTAGCAGTTAACCATTTTGCCACAGTTAACTTCAGAGTTGCGCCATCTGCAAAAGGAATAACCTCCTGGACAGAACCTTTGCCATAACTTTGCTCGCCTATGATGGTAGCCACGCCATAATCTTGGAGCGTACCGGCTAGGATTTCCGAGGCCGAAGCCGAACCCTTATTGAGCAAAATAGTGAGCGGAATACCTTTTAAACGGGCAGGGCCCTTCGTATATTGAGTGGCCTGTTTGGCCTGACTTTTTTTGTGGGTAGCCACCGCCACTTGGTTTTTATCTAAAAATTCACCTAGAATTTCTACCGCAGAGTCCAGGTATCCTCCTCCGTTAAAGCGTAAATCTAAAATAATTCCCTTGGGCTTACTGAGCAAGGCCTGAGTCGCTGCTGCCTGAAACTCACGATTGGTGTCATCTGAGAATTGATTGATACGGATATAAAACAAGTCATCCTCTAGCTTTTCATGACTAACAGAGTCCAAGTTGATGACTTGCCTGATTATACTCACTTCAAAGGGATCTTGTTCCTCGCGGAGTATCCCTAAAGTCACGCTTGTGCCTACCTCACCTCGGATTTTTTGAATTACTGCATACAAATTCAGGCTGGTAATGTCCTCGCCATCCACGCTAAAGATCACATCGTCCGGCTGCAACCCGGCCTTTTCAGCCGGCGAGGAAACTAGGGGAGTCACCACGTAAATTAATCCATCCTTGACAGTCAATTCGGCCCCTATGCCAACTAGGTTTTTGTCTAGGTTGTCCATAAACATTTTGGATTCCTCGGCATTAAAATAGCTAGAGTGCTGGTCATTTAAACCAGCCACTAGGCCTTTGACAATTTTATCTTCTAGGTCCTTGGCTTCCAGTTCTTCTAGGTATACAAAATGCGTGTTAATAAAATTAAAGATTTCATTAAATCTATCAAAACTCAGCACTTCCTGCTTGGTATTGGCCAGGATTACATCGGAACTAGCTAGTTTAGAAAATTGACGGGGCTCGGCCTTAAAGTGGTAGCCTAAGCTAAAACTAGCAATTAGGATCAGGGCCAGTAGGGATTTAGAAATTTTCATCTTTTAAGAAATTATTTTTAAGGGTGCCACGCTGACGGCTAGCTTTTTGACACCGATTTTACTGTCTTCAAAAGCGATAGTCACCACCCCACCCAGGACATTCATGACTATGCCTGGTCCGAACTTAGGATGAGAGACCTTCAGGCCAGCATGCATATCCGAAGCTTGGAGGCAGGCCTGGCTAGTTTCTTGGGGAATCGGAATATTCAGTAGGTCCCCAGCCTGTAAATTAGATTTAGTACTACGATGCATCCTATGCATTTGGGCGTTAGAATTTAAGTAAATTGCCGGAATATCTTGCAAGAACTGAGAGGGGATCTTACTCTGGTTTTCACCATAAAATACTCTTTCACGGGCAAAACTTAGGGTGAGACTCTCCTTGGCCCTGGTCATGCCTACGTACATCAGGCGGCGTTCTTCTTCGAGCTGGTCTGGCTCCATCAAACTTCTTGAATGCGGGAAGATACCTTCCTCCAAACCAGAGATAAACACGTGTTCAAATTCCAGCCCCTTAGCTGCATGTAGCGTCATGAGTGTGACACTATTCTGGTCCGAACGCAGTTTGTCCACATCGCTAATCAGAGCAATCTCTTCCAAAAAGACCTGGGTCGCTGCCGGTGTAACCAAACTATCGTATTTAGCAGCCACATTAATCAGCTCCTGGATGTTATCTAGGCGGACTTCGGCCTCCTTGGTGTTTTCTTTGATCAGCATTAATTTATAGGAGGTGTCCTCTAAAATATATTTAATCAGCGCGGCTGGCTTTTCAGACTGATACTTTTTAGTCAGGGATTTAATTAACTTCACAAACTTCAAGATGTCCGCCTGTTTACTCTGACTTAAGGCGCTGCCCTCAATTTTTTCCATAGCTCGAAACAAGCTAACATTCAGCATTCTAGCGTGCTCGGAGACTTTTTGGAGAGTGCTAGCTCCAAGTTTGCGAGTCGGGGTGTTGATTATCCGAAGCAGGCTTACACTATCATCGTGATTGTGAATTAGCTTGATGTAGGCCAGAATATCTTTAATTTCTTTTCTGTCATAAAACTTCACACCTCCAATAATTTTGTAAGGTATGCCGTAGCGAATTAGGGATTCTTCTAAGACTCTAGACTGAGAATTCATTCTGTACAAAAAACAAAAATCATCATACTTTGGGTATTCATATCGCAGCAGGATTTTATTGATTTTTTCAGCTAAAAACATGGCCTCATCTCGGGCATGCATAGCCTCGTAGATCTCAATTTTTTCACCCTTGGCATTATCGGTCCAAAGTTTTTTATCCTTACGGGCAGAATTTTTAACAATAACTTTATGCGCGGCCTCCAGTATGGTTTGCGTAGAACGATAGTTCTGTTCTAGCAGCACAACCCTACAATCGGGAAAATCCTTTTCAAAATCTAAGATATTCCGGACGTCAGCGCCTCTCCAGCTGTAAATACTCTGGTCGGAATCACCAATCACACACAGGTTATTGTGCTTATCCGATAACATGCGTATCAATTTGTATTGGGCCTGATTAGTATCTTGGTACTCATCCACAGAAATATACTTGAATTTTGCTTGATAAATCGCCAAAATATGTGGGAACTGCTCAAACAACTGGACTGACTTCATCAATAAATCGTCAAAGTCCAACGCATTGCTTTTGATGAGTTCGGCCTGGTAGATTTCATAAACCTTGCTAACTTTTTGAGAAAAATAGTCAAAGGCATGCTTGGCCATCCCTTCGGGATCTATTAATTGATTTTTGGCTTGTGAGATAGCATATAAAATTGCCTTAGGATTAAATTTCTTATCATCCATATCTAAGAGTTTTAAGGCTCGCTTCACAACTATCAGCTGATCAGTAGTATCATAAATCACAAAATTATTTTCCATGTCCATTTCGTGCAGATGTCTGCGCAGTAGACGCACACAAATAGCGTGAAAAGTTCCCAGTACGGGCCTGGTACTCACGCGGCTGTTGGCTAGGAGGTCTTCCACTCTATCTTGCATTTCCTTGGCCGCCTTATTAGTAAAAGTTACCGCCAGTATATTTTCAGGTGCGATCTGACCTTGCTCTATCAAATAAGCGATGCGGTGGGTCAGGGCCTTGGTCTTTCCAGAGCCAGCTCCTGCCACTACCAGCATAGGACCATCTATATGTTTTACGGCCTCAATCTGTTTAGGATTTAAGCCCTCTAATAAGTTGTGTTGCAAGCCAATATAGTTTAGAATAACGTCATAAAGTATAGCAGTACTTTTTTATTTTGTGAAGCCTTTTTATGGGTTTAGATCTCTCGCCATTAAAAGCAGGGTCTGGCTCGGCACAGCTCCCACTACCACACAAAATCTACTTTCGAAAAATGGCTTTTGTTGCATAAGCTTAGATGTATTCAGCTCGCAAAATCCGAATTGAAAGGTAAAAAGGGCAAGCAGGAGTATTTATATCTGCTAGAATTTAAAAAATAGATCAGCGCGCTAAAATTTGCTAAAATAAGGGTAATTTAACATAGCTTATGAAGATTTTTTTAGACACGGCCAATCTAGATGAGGTCCGCAAGCACTCCAGTAGCGGCTTGATAGATGGAGTAACCACCAACCCCTCTTTGATAGCCAAGCAGGGCGCCAGCCTAGAAGCAGTGATCAAAGAAATAGTCAGCCTGGTTGATGGACCTATTTCGGCGGAAGTTATAGCCACCGACTACGAAGGCATGCTGAAAGAAGGCCGCGCTTATGCGAAATGGCACAAAAACATTTGCGTCAAATTACCCTGCACCGTAGACGGTCTGCGAGCCTGCAAGACCCTCTCTGAGAAAAAAATCAAAGTCAATATGACCCTAATTTTCTCGGCCAACCAAGCTCTATTATGCGCCAAGGCCGGAGCCTTCATTGTCAGTCCTTTTGTAGGACGCCTAGACGACATAGGGTCCGATGGCATGGATTTGATTTCTGACATCGTACAAATCTATGAAAATTATTCCTTTAGCACCAACATTTTAGTCGCCAGTGTACGGCATCCAGAACATGTAAAACTAGCGGCCCTCACCGGCGCCGATATTGCCACGGTCCCAAGTAAGATTTTTGAAAAGATGTACCAGCACCCACTGACCGATATAGGCCTAAAGAAGTTTTTACAAGACGCTAAAAAATCGGCATGATAGACATAGATTTCCCTAGTCAGAGCCAAGCCGGAAGCTTATCTGCCGCCGAGCTGCTTGACTACCTACATCAATATCAGCAGACCTTTTTCCAGCCCGCCGCAACTCAGGCCCCGTCCACCCAACACCCAACCATAGTCCTGATAGGCATGGGAGGTTCTGCCATGGGCGCCCGTTTTTATTATCATTTTTTTAAAGAGGAACTTAGCAAAAATCTTATCATTATCGATAATATTCATCCAGACTGGGTGGCTAAAAAACTTCAAGACCTGGATCTCGCAAACACTATGTTTGTGGCTGTATCCAAAACCGGCAACACCCTAGAAACAGTCATGCTGACCCAGCTAGTTTTGCAATATTTAAAGAGGGCCAAGCTACCTACAAATGAACATTTATGCGTGGTAACAGACAATACAGAGAATCAAATTTCCCAAATCGCCGAGCAGCATAAATTGCCAAACTATCTCATGCCAAGTACGGTTGGCGGTAGGTTTAGCGTGTTTAGCAATGCTGCCATGGTTCCTCTCAGCCTAGTTGGCGTAGACACAGCTAAGTTGATGGAGCAAGCCCAGCAAGCATTTCAAAAATTCCTAGATGCAAAATTTAATGTAGTGCAAACCCTGGCTGAATTCTTATATCACCATAGTCTTTCCTCCAGGAACAATTTGGTAGTTTTTAACTACGAGCCGCGCCTCAGTTGGTTTGGGCCCTGGCTAGCTCAGCTGCTCTGTGAATCTCTAGGTAAAAACAATAGCGGCTTACAGGTAATTAGTGCCCGAGGAACCACCGACCAGCATTCCATGACGCAACATTGGAAGCAGGGCATAGATAATTCCATCATCATGTTCATACAATCCGAGTCCTACAAGCAAAAATTACAGGGCTCCTATAGTGGCAAAGAGCTCGATTTTGGCGAGATCACCGAGCAATTTTTACAAGCCAATCAACAAGTTTTTCAAGAGCTGAACCGAGCTAATTTCAAGTTCAAAATTGCTAATCAAACCGGCGACTTAGTAGATCTGAGCGCACTTTGGATGTTAGTAACTAGTTATTTGGGAGCCAGAATGCAAATTAATGCTTTCAACCAGCCAGCAGTAGATTTTTCTAAAAAAATTCTTCAAAAAAATTTAAATTTATAAAATGCTAAAATACAGAGAAATCAAACATGCCTTGCCCTTGCTGGCCAAAAAATCCCGAGCTGCCATCATGCAAATGGTGTGTCAGGCCCAAAGTGGGCACCCCGGTGGATCGCTATCTAGTATAGATTTTTTAAGCACTTTATATTTAAGCCGTTTAATTCAAAGCAATGAACCTCTTATCGTTTCCAACGGACATATTTCCCCCGCAATTTATGCCTTACTTGGGAATCTTGGGGTCTACGACATGCAAGAGGTGATACGCAAGTTTCGTCGGGATTCCTCTATTTTTGAGGGACACGTCACCAGGCACGTGAAAGGAGTGCCCTTTGGCACAGGACCTTTGGGAGTAGGGTTCTCGGCGGCCGCCGGATTTGCTCTGGCCCAAAAACTTAAAGATTCCAAACAGAAAGTCTTTGTCACAATAGGGGATGGCGAATCCCAGGAAGGGCAAGTCTACGAGACCATGCATGCCATCGCCAAGCATAATTTAAACAATTTGGTGATTTTTATGGATTATAATAAGGTCCAACTCACCGCCAGCCTCAAAGACACTATGCCTATTAATCCCAAGGCCCATTTTAAGGCGGCTGGATTTGTGGTGCTAGAAATCAACGGACACAACTTTAAGGCAATTTATAAGGCTATAGCCAAGGCCCTTAATTCTAAAAAACCAGTCTTAATTATGGCTAAAACTATCATGGGCCACGGTAGTCAATTTATGGAACCAGAAGGCAAAAAATTCAAATCTACCTGGCATGGCAAGGCCCCTAAAATGCAAGATATACAAGCCGATCTCGAGCGCTTGCAGCTAAGTCCCAAAGAGGAAGCGCTACTTAGTGACTGCCTACAAAAACATAACAAATTAAAAAATCTATTAAAAGCTCCTGTTTTTCACAAACTCCTAAGTCCCAATCCCAAAGTCAAAGTCGGCAAGATTCGTCAGTATACGGCCGAAGACCTGACCGATAACCGCAGCGCCTACGGCAACGCACTCTTAGACCTAGCCAAGGCCAATCGCTCTGTGGTGGCGCTGACCGCCGACTTGGAGGGCTCAGTCAAAACCAATATTTTAAAAAATAAGTACCCAGACCGACATCTAGAGGTTGGCATAGCCGAGCAGGCCATGGTATCTATTTCAGGAGGACTTTCCCTACAGGGCATCATTCCATTTTGTTCTACTTTTGGAGCCTTTATGTCTTCCCGCGCCAAGGATCAGGCCAGGGTAAACGATATTAATCAGACAAATGTGAAAATGGTAGCTACGCATTGTGGCTTATCTGTTGGAGAAGACGGACCCACACACCAAGCTCTAGACGATGTTGGCTCCTTTTTAGGATTCTTTAATACGGCCATTATCGAGCCAGGCGATCCCAATCAAACCGACAGAGTGATCCGTTTTGTGGCCGCCCACCACGGGAATTTTTATGTGCGCATGGGCAGACACAAGTATCAAGTCATCCTGGATGAGAAGGGCCAAGCCTTCTATGGACCAAAATACCGGTATAAATATGGAGTAGCCGATCAAATCCGTAGCGGCCAAGATATTATAGTGGTTTCTAGCGGAGCCACTCTCAAGCAAGCTGTAGAGGCTGCCGATCAACTGCGGTCTAAAAATATTCAGCTGGGAGTTTGGAATGTATCTAGTCCCAAACAAATTGACAAAAAGTTGCTGCAGGAAATTCAAAAAGTCAAAAAACTCATCGTAGTACAAGATCACAACCCTTATTCTGGACTGGCTAGTCAATTGGAGCAGGCTCTCTTTCAACAAGGTATTTCGGTCTCAGCCTATGCCAATTTAGCCGTCAAAAAATACCAGCTCTCCGATACTTACGACAAATTATATAAAAAAGCCAAAATCGACACCCAGGCCATAGTGCAAGCTTGCCAAAAACTTTTAAAATAGTTTTGGCTCCAGTACAAGTGTGTTAATATAAACTTATAACTTTCATGTCATGCATCAATTACCCAGTCTACCTTATGCTCTAGACGACTTAGAACCGTATATTGATAAGGAAACTATGGAGATCCATTATACTAAGCACCACCAAGCTTATATCAATAAGCTTAACCAGGCCTTAGCTGACCATGCTGAGTCCTCTAGCCTAGACCTAGCAGAATTACTAGCTAATACCGGGTCCTTAGACGAAAATATTCGCCAGGCCGTGATTAATCACGGGGGCGGACACCACAACCACAGCTTATTTTGGGAGGCCCTCACGCCTAAGCCATCAGAACCGCAAGGCAAATTTCTCGAGGCTCTGAAAAGCAGCTTTAATTCTAAAGAAGAACTAGAACAAAAATTTATTCAGGCTGCCGCCGGAGTTTTTGGTAGCGGATGGGGATACCTAGTGGCTGACCAAGACCATAAATTACAAATTATTAAAACCGCCAATCAGGATTCGCCACTCATGCAAGGACTCACTCCCTTACTTGGAGTTGATGTCTGGGAGCACGCCTATTATCTGAAGTACCAAAACCGCCGCCCCGAATACCTAGACGCCTTCCTAAAAATCATCAACTGGGAAGTGGTCTCCGACCGATATAATCAAATTTAGTAAAATTTAACTCTTTCAAATGAAAAGATTTTCAATGATACTCTCATGGGTATTAACACTAGCACTCCTGTTTGCCATTACAGACTGGATGCGCATATTGCTGCCATCTAACCTAGATCAGCAAACTATGCAGTACATGTACTTAGGAGTCAATTTGGCCGGAACCCTCATAGCCATGCTGCTAGCCTTTTATGCTAGGTCAGACAAGGCCCTCAAAAATCTTTCCGATATTATAATTGGCATAAATCTAGTCAACCTGATCAACCTAGTTGCCAGCAGCGTTTATTTACTAGCTTAGTATGGTCCTAAAAAAAACCGTGTATTCCATCTTCAGCGTTCTTAGTATCCTGACCCTGGCCGCCTTATGGATAGGCCAGGTCTATACGGTTGAGTATTTTTTGATTTCCAATGATAGTACTGATCTGGCCCACCACTCTCAAAACCAAGCCATAATCTCTTGTGAGAAGTTGGTCCTGGCTCACCATGTAGCCCCCTCCAAACATAGTAATCTCGAAGCTAGTTTGAATCAGCTCTTTCAAAATTCCTATCAGCACCGCAACGGAAAATTCAATCCTCTCAGGCACTCCAAGCTAGTGGCCCGGGTGGACAAAGGCGATGTAAATCAAATTTATCTGCACGGTCAACTCCTCCCCAGCTCAGACTGCCACTTGCCTTTGATTAAACAGCAAATAGAGTCCACTATTCAGCTTTATTTAAAGGATGAACCCTACCTAATATTTTACAACGGTCAGCCCAAAAACTTTACTGAAGTATTTCAGCTGAAGTAAAAACATTAGTCACATCCTCATCATCCTCTAATTTATCTATTAAATTGCTGATTTTATCTATCAGGCTCTGATCCGAGACCTCCATGGGATTTTGCGCCAGCATTTCTCGGCGGGCCGAAAGTATTTCAAACTCTGCTTGGATCTTCTGTTTAAAGCTATGCATCTCGGCCAAATCCACTATGGCAAGTAGACTATCTGCGTCTATCTCCTCAACATCTAAAGCCCCTAATTCGATTAGATCTAGGGCCTTTTCATCAAAATCACCCTGCAGCTTAATTTCAAAGAGGGCACGGTTGTCAAACATATAAGAAGTACAGCCAGACTCTCCAAGATTACCGCCATTTTTACCCATAATAGTTCTGATGTTTGCAAAAGTCCGGTTTTTATTATCGGTCACAGCCTCAATAATGAGGGCTATTCCTGAGGGCCCGTAGCCCTCGTAAGTCACCTCAAGCATCTGCTGATTAGCTCCACCTTCACCCGAACCCTTAGCAATAGCTCTTTTGATGTTATCATTCGGGACGTTATCCGCCTTGGCGTTTTCTATGGCCAGTCTGAGGGCCGAGTTCATATCAGTATCCGCGCCATTGGAGGCAGCCAGGGCAATCAATTTAGCGTGCTTGGTAAAAACCTTGCCGCGCTTTGCATCCGCAATGCCCTTCTTATGCTTGATATTTGCCCACTTAGAATGACCTGCCATATGCTTAAATGTTAAATTCAAACATATTTTATACTTTCTGGAAAGATTTCTCAATAAAAAAAGCTTGACGGTGAGTGTAGCGCCACCTATAATGGTGAGTGTATAATCAATCTATATGAGAGAACTCACCCAAAAGCAGTCTCAAGTGCTACAATTCATTGAGAAATATCAACTCCAAAATGGAAAGTCGCCCACCATCCGAGAAATTAAAGGCTTTATGCAGGTCTCATCTGATAATTCCATCCTCAAACACCTGACTGCACTCGAAAAAAAGGGCTATCTCAAAAAGGATGATACCCCCAGAGGGATAGGGCTACTAGAATCTGTAAAGAACAAACTCCAATCCCAATTTGTATCTATACCCTTGCTAGGTTCAGTCCCAGCCGGAGGCCCCGTGCTAAGCGAAGAATACATAGAAGATTACATTGCCGTAGAGGCCAGTTCTATCGCTAAGCCGCAGCAACATTTTTGGCTCCAGGTCACAGGCAACTCCATGGTAGAGGCCGGAATTTTTGAGGGGGATCTAGTCCTCTGCAATACCAAGCAGGAAGCCAAGACAAATGACGTCGTGGTCGCCCTAGTTGATGGAGAAAACACCCTCAAGCGCCTTTTGAAAATTGAAGGCAGATACTTTTTAAAGGCTGAAAACCCCGAGTACTCAGATATACACCCTCTAAGCTCTCTCCAGATTCAAGGAGTAGTAGTTAAATTATCTCGTAACTTTTACTAATATGTTTTTATTTTTATTTTGGAACAATCTCAAGGCCGTGCCAGTCTTTAGCTACCGCAAGAAGCAGGCCTACTAATCTAGATCCTCTTGCCACTTGCTTAGCAAGTTTAAGGCCTGCAAAGGATTCAGGGCATTCAGGTCCACGCCTGCCAACTTGCTTTTCAAGCTATCCTGGATTTGAATTTCTGGCTGAGTCTCTGCCAGAGCAAAAATCGATTGCTGCTGTCTAACTGGCATTTTCAAGCAATCATTTTTATAGCTTCTACCCAGCTCCACCACACTCTCTGGGACTCCAGCTTTGAGCGCCACAAAAAAGCCAAAACTATCTTGCATACCACCATCTACTATCCTTCGCAAAAATATGGGGTTTTGATTTTGATCAAAGCTCACTGCCATGTGTTTATTGCTCGTACCCTGCAGCTGCTCGACCATATCAATCAATTCGTGGTAGTGGGTGGCAAACAGGAAGCGACATTTGGTATTTGCATTTAAATGTTTAACCACGGCCTTGGCTAGGCTCGACCCATCGATAGTGGATGTGCCTCGCCCGAGTTCATCCAGGAGCACGAAACTTTTTTTGCTGGCCAGCTTTAAGATTTCGGCCGTTTCTAGCATTTCCAGCATGAAGGTAGATTGTCCCTGGGTCAAATTATCTGAGGCCCCCACTCGCGTATAGATTTGATCAACCAAACCTATGGTGGCCGCCTCGGCGCTCACCGCCATCCCCATGTGCGCCATCAAAACAATCAGAGCATTCTGCCTGAGAAAGGTAGATTTACCACCCATATTCGGACCAGTAATTACGTGAGCTCGATCGCTTGCACCCAGCTGTAGATCATTTCGGATAAATTCATCCTGTGGATTTGCCCATGCCACAACTGGATGCCAGCCAGCCTGGATGTCTATAATTTGCCCCGCGCAGATTTTCGGAAAAACTAGGTGCTGCTCAGTTTTGAGCTTCGCAAAGTTAGTCCACACATCAATTTCGGCTATATTCTTGGCCAGCGTTTGCAGCAGAGGAGTGTATTCTTGTAACTTATCCAACAATTGTTCGTATAATGTTTTTTCCAGCTCTATCATTTGCGATTCAGCGGAGATGATTTTCAGTTCCAGATCCTTGAGCTCGGCAGTGACAAAGCGCTCAGCATTGACCAAGGTTTGCTTACGAATATAACGAGTTTCCTCTAATTCTGGCAACTTGGCTCTAGAAATTTCTATAAAATACCCGAAGACCCTATTATATTTAACCTTTAAATTACTAATGCCAGTTTTCTCAATCTCGGCCTGTTGCAAATCTAGCAAGGCATCCTTAGAGTTCAAAACCAGCTCTCTGAGTTCCTGTAATTGCACAGAACTCTGGGCCTGAAATACAAAGCCCTGCTGAATATGCAGACGGGGCTGCTCCTGCTCCAGGTCGGCCAAAAGCTCGAGCAGATTTAGGATCTGATCTTGATTTTGATAGTATCTCTTAGGCCAGGAGGCAATTTGCATTCGCATAATTTCCAGGCTAGCCTGCAGAGACTGACTGAGGCTGATCAAATCCTTGGGTGTAGCCTGCCGGCTCAGGATTTTGGTGTTGAGTCGCTCGATATCTTTCACATTTTTTAAGGAGCCTTGCATCTGATCAAAGACTTCCCGCTGCTGCAAAAGGCTTTCGGTATAGCTTTGGCGCTGAAGAATTTTCTCAGAATTGCTCAGGGGATTTAACAGGAATTCAAACAGCAGTCTCTGACCCATGGCACTTGCACAACGATTGATGAAAGCGAAGAAAGTCTGGGAACGAGTCCCATCATAATTCTGAAAAATCTCTAAATTTTGAATGGAAACCCGAGACAATTCAAAACTAAATTGCTCACTAGCCTCGGTATATCGCAATTTTTGATATAAGCCCTGCAACTTGATTGATGCTAAATACTGGCACACAAAATCTGCTCTGTCCTGGCTTTGGCTTTGAAAGTATTGGCTGTGCGCCTGCGTGGCCAGTTCATGGATTTGCTGGCAATTAGTGATGAGCTCCGCAACCAAATATTTCTCACAAATTTCTACAATTCTAGATTCCTCTATATTTACAAATAGGCGCGAGGATAAGGTGCTCAAATCCAGCAGTTCCAGGTCAATTTGCCCAGAGCGATAGGCAAAGAGCAAATAGTTAGGCAGCGGTTTTTCTAGCTGTTGGTCAGAAAAATTCGTAGCCTTAGTAATGATAGAGACCACCTCTCTTTGTACTAGCGTTTTGCTACTTTGAGCCTTCATCTGTTCGCAAATCGCTACTCTATGCCCTAGACGCGTTAATTTATACACATAATTGTCCTTAGCATGATAAGGGATGCCACACATGGCAAGGGCACCAGGATCCTTACTCCGTGAGGTCAGTGTAATATTTAAAATCTCTGCGCAGATCTTGGCATCTTCCCCGAACATCTCATAAAAATCACCTAGGCGAAAAAATAAGATGCAGTCCGGAAACTCAGCTTTTAGGTCATTATACTGCTTTATCATTGGCGTGATTTTGCTCATGCTCCAAAAAAATGCTAAACTACATCTAGAATAAACAAATTTTTATGCAAACTCAAGTCATCCACAAACTCGACGAATCGGTAATTAATCAGATCGCCGCTGGAGAAGTCGTAGAAAGACCGGCCTCCGTGCTTAAAGAACTCCTAGACAATGCCATAGATGCCCAGGCCCACAAAATAAACATCCAGCTGGAGGATGGAGGCATGCAGTTGATTTCTGTGCAAGACGACGGGATCGGAATAGCCTATGAACAGCTGCATAAGGTTTTTTTGCGGCACGCCACTTCCAAGATCCAAAGCTTTCAAGATTTGATTAACCATATGGGATTGGGCTTTCGAGGTGAAGCTATGGCTGCTATTTCTTCGGTTAGTCAGGTGACTATCCAATCCAAACCCAAAGAGCAGGAGCAGGCCTATAGTTTAGACAGCCAGGGCGAGCTGCAAAAGATCGCTTTTAATCATGGAACTATCGTTAAGGTAGAACAACTTTTTCATAAAGTGCCTGCCAGAAAACAATTTTTAAAAAGCAGTAACACAGAATATCGCAATTGTCTCAAAGTCTTTGAGGATTACGCCTTTACCTATCCAGAAATTTACTTTAAATTAAGTCATAATAAAAAAGTTATTTACGACTTAGCTAGCGGCCAATTTAACGAGCGTCTCCAGCAATTATTTGGATTTAATACTATCAAAAGTTGTATTCCAGCGCATAATTTAGCTCAAGATTTCACTATCGAGGCCATGCTAGGTCTGCCAGAAATTGCCAAAGATAGACAAAACTACCAATATTTAAGCATCAACCGCCGACCCCTGAATCCGGCCTTGGTGGCCACCTCCATCAAAAAAGCCTACGGCAATCGCATTTTTCCCGCCCAAAGACCAGCCTTTTTTATGAACATTCAAATGCCTGCCCATCACATTGATATGAATGTACATCCCCGCAAGCTAGATGCTCGCTTTCTCATGCCTAGCCAAGTTTTTGCCCGGATTTTCCAAACCGTCGAGCATAGCCTGTCCAATACAGATCTCTCTACCAATATCCAAGCCAAGGAATCTATTTTACAGACGCCGAGCCCATCGGCCCTGCCTAGCCAGCCCGCTGCTGAGCCAGACAGGCGCCTGCCTCAAAGCTTTACGCAGCAATTTGGCCAAGCCCACACGCCTAAGTTTCAGGATATAAACTGGTCAAGCAGGCAGAGCGAGACTCCTCCACTTATGCCACAAAAACCACTTTTGGCGCTGGCCCAACTTAAAAAATCCTACATCCTAGCAGAAAATGAGCAGGGTCTGATGATAGTTGACCAGCACGCAGCTCATGAAAAAATCATGTATCAAAAACTCCGAGCTAATTTTGAATCTAAACCAGCTAAACTGCAGCCCTTATTGGTCCCAGCTAGGCTAGAATTAACTCACAAGGAGGCGGAACTCCTAGCCAGCCACCAAGAAATATTTAGCAAACTAGGTTTGCACATTGAAAGTTTTGGAGGCAACACCGTTATTATTCAAGCCGTCGCAGATCATTTTGCCAAAGTGGACCCAGCCAAGCTTTTGCAAGGCCTGCTAAATGACTTGCAGGACCCTATTCAACCTGAAAGCCTGCGCTCAATTCAAGATATAGCGCTCAATTATACGGCCTGCCGCAGTGCCATCAAGTTTGGCCAAGCCCTAGATATTAGCGAGATGCAGGCCCTCCTCGATCAATTGCACGCCATTGCCAGCCAGCAGTACAGTTGCCCACACGGCCGCCCCACCCAACTCAAAATATCTATGCCAGAACTAGAAAAACTCTTTTTACGGAGCAAGTAAATGGCCTTGCATTTACGCCAGATAATGCTAATATCTATGAGCTTTCTGTCCTTTGATTAGGGCATGCATTTAACCCATGAGAGCATGACAAAGAAAAAAAATAAGCTTAAGGCAGTTGTGACTGAAGTCACCCTCCAAGAGCGCAGATACGAGTTAATGATGGTTCTTTCACCAGCCTTAACCGAAAAAAAACGCCAAGATACCTATGACCAAGTATTAAAATTGATCACGGACAATGGCGGCAAGATCCAGGCCGAACATGATCTAGGCAAAAGAGAACTCGCCTACATTATAGCCGGACAAGAGGAGGCTTATTACGTCTCGGTTTATTTTAGCAACGAAAACCCGACCACATTGGACATTCTAGACAGACATTTTAGATTTTCTAAGGAGATAATTCGATCCCTGGTAATCAAGCGCGAATCAGCCTACCAGCACATGGATATTTCTACGGATTATGATCAGGATAAAGAGACTAGTCGTAGGGAAAAAGTCTTAAAATCTACCATAGATTATAAGAACGTTACTTTGCTCCGCAATTATGTCTCTCGTTACGCTAGAATCGTACCGAGATATTACACTAAGGTAAGCCTAAAACAACAAAAATCCTTGTCGCAGGCCATCAAACAGTCCCGCCACATGGCTTTAATGCCTTTTGTTTCCTAATGGTAGTTAAAAAACATTCAAGACAGCCGTCCAGTAAATTGGGCGGCTTTTTATTGTTTAAATAGCTTAACTGTGGTACAATATAATGATTAAATTGTGTTGTATGCCCATCCAGACAAATCTCAGTTCGCAGTCTCTGTCACCAGCAGAGCAGTCAGCTAGCAGCAAAAGCTACGTTAGCTTTAGTACAACTGAATTTTTAGACTTCGAAAGGGGCCTGAGTTGGTATTTAATTTGCCTACTTGCAATCGGAGCCCTAGTTTACTACAGCTTACTCCAATATGCCTGGACCTTCACCGCACTACTCTTGGTGTTTGCTG
>CAZFPD010000012.1:0-16621 GCA_964521035.1 uncultured Candidatus Peribacteria bacterium | reverse complement strand
TCTAAATTTTTTCCTAATTCCATTTGTAATGTATGATCAAATTATTTCATATAACTAGGTCTTATCGGTAGAAGGAGTTCGGATATTGGCATGAGGGGGAGGAAAATGTTCATATATTTTAATTTATGAGAGCGGGAGGGGCCAATGCGTATAGGGATGGGTTGAAAAAATTTATAAATCTAAATTTTTGCTGGTTTATGATTAAGCTAGCTTCTTTAATTTAACACAATGCAAACCCCAATTCAATCCCTTTTACACCAGGCTAAGCGAGAAATGCAGCTTATCAATCTCAGTCAAGCTACGCAGAGATCTTATCTGTATGGCATTCGCAAATACTTGGAATTTAAGAAATATAAATTAGCTCAATTTGATTTTGATCTCCTGAAAACATTTATTCTAAAACTGCAGACGCGAGGCATCAGTGCAAAGTCTATTAATCAAATTCTGGCGGCGGTCAAGTTTTACTTTAAACGGGTCTTGAGGCCTCCCCGTGCAATTCCAATCCAAAACCTAAAAACTGCTAGGTTTTTACCACAAATTTTATCCAAGCCAGACATTTACACTATCATCAAATCCAAAAATAATTATAAGCACAAATTAATCTTATGCCTGGCCTATGGAGCTGGCTTGCGAGTTAGTGAGCTGAGCCATTTAAAATGTCAGGATTTAGATTTTGATAAAAATATAATCCGCATTCACAACTCTAAAGCCAATAAATCTCGCATCACTCTGCTACCCCACAAACTGAAATCTAGGCTCAAAATCTATATTCGGGGGCGGCCCAAGTCGGAGCCCTTGTTTACTAATCGCCTGGGTAATCGCTTGACTACCCGTGCACTCCAGCTGGTTTTTCAATCTGCCCTGCATAAATCCAGGATCCATAAAAAGGCTAGTTTCCATTCGCTCCGACATAGTTTTGCAACTCACCTCTATGAATCCGGCACGGACATTGCTAAAATTCAAAAATTACTAGGCCATAGTGATCTCAAAACCACCTTAATTTATACCCAAATTTCCAATAAACATATTGCCTCGGTCAAAAGTCCACTTTAGCCTAATAATCTACCAATGCGCTATATTCCAATATAAATACTAGCAAGGTGGCCTACAATCCAAGCTGCGAAAGAAGTTCTGCAAGTCCTCTGGGCTGACTGCTATGGGAGCGTAAATCGTTTTTCCCTCCAGTCTGATCTCCTTATATTTTTGGTCCAGGATAAAGTTAAAACTCTGCGGGTCTAGACAATCTGCTATCACCAAACTAATTTGGGCGCGGGTATTTTCCTTGGCGACATAGGTACCAATTTGGTCTACGGTATAAATCCAGGGAAAGCCAAACACCACCAATCCCAATATGTACCTACTGGCCAAATTATATAAAATCTGCTTTTGACTGGGGTCTAGATCTGGAGTAGAATGTACATGATTAATTTTTTGGTCCATATGTTTTATTTATATAGTTTTATCGTTCCCTTAATTATTTTTATTGCTTTGGACTTACTCTGGTTAGGCATAATAGCACGAAATTTTTATCAGTCAAGCCTCGCTTTTCTGCTTGGCCCGGTAAATTGGTGGGCGGCAGGCTGTTTCTATCTACTTTTCATAGCTGGATTAAGCTATTTTGTTCTAAGCCCTGCCCTACAAGCCAACTCCAGTAAGTTAGCCTTAATTAATGGCGCCTTGCTAGGTTTGCTCTGCTACGCTACCTATGATTTGACCAATCTGGCCACGATCAAGGATTGGCCACTCAAACTCACACTGCTTGATATGGCATGGGGAGCCATAATCGGCCTATTAACAAGCTATCTAAGTTTTAAAATTATTCAGGTCCTCCCGTCTAAAACCGCCTAAAACAAATTTGTATGCACAAAATTTTACTCTTTGCCAATGGCCCTCTGCTGGACTCCCAGAGCTCCTTAAAAAATGCATATACTATTCGCTCGCAAATGTACTTGGATTTTTTGCAAAATTATCCCTGTACCCTAAAAAAAATAATTTTGACTCCCGAGAAATCAAAGCTAAAATCTCTCAGTCAAGTTGAAACTGATCTGCAAGGCAAGAAATTGCTGAAGTTTATGCAAAAGCAAATTGATCTATTTCAACCAGACATCATTATTGCTGTCAATAATCTGACTAGTTATTTGACTAGCCAACTACGTTTTGACGCCTACTTCGTGGCGGACCTAAATGGATGGCTGCTAGCTGAGGCGCAGGTGCAAAGTCTGAGCAGTGGCTCCAATCTATTTTTAGCAGAGTTTATCAAACGAGAAAGAACTATCCTACAGAGAGCTGACAAAATTTTATGTTGTAGCGAAAATCAAAAAAAAGCTAGCTATGGTGAATTGGCCTTAATTGGCAAATTAAATGCTGAGAATTTTCAACACAAATTGCTGGGTAAAATTATGAATTTTATAACTCCGGCTAAAATCATCAAACACTATGACTTAAAACTACCCAAGAATGCCCTGGTGCTAGGCTGGTTATCTGGTTTTAATAACTGGGCTGACGAAAAATTACTGCTAGACATTTTACTCCCCAGCCTAAAAAACAATCCAAAACTAGTGTTTGTGTGCACCGGAGGAGCTTATCCAGATCTGCCGAATTCGAAATATGAACATGTCTACCAAAGCCTCAAGAAGGCTGGACTGATCAACCAATGTCGCTTTTTAAACTGGATACCTAAAAAATACTTACAAAGTGTGATTAGTCAGTTTGATCTAGCCATTAATACCGACCTAGATTGTGTAGAGTCACACTTTGGGGCACGCAACCGCATCAGTGAACTACTAGCCAACTGTGTGCCGGTGCTATCTACAGACTACTCGGAGGTGGCCCAGCAATTAAATCTATTTGGCCTGGGAATCGGTTTTGAACATGGAGAAGAAGCAAAGATTAAGAAGTTTTTAGAAAAATTAACTCTAAAGGATCTAAAATTATACTGTAAGAATTTAAAGGATTTTAACCGCTCCCAAAGCTTGAAAAATTACATGCAAGACTTACAAAGTTTTTTAGATGAACCCTTTCGGGCGATCAATACTAATTTAAATCCAAGCAAGCTGCAGCTGGCCAGAGGCTATTATAAACAACATGGCCTGCGGAAGTTACTTCACAAAATAATCTCTAAAATATGAAATATTGCAAACTCCAGAAAGGTGATAAAATTGTGGTTATAGCCCCCTCAACTGCCTCTGCTATTATCTCTGAATCTAACCGGCAAATAGCTACTCAAAGGCTCCAAGAGCTGGGCCTGCAAGTTGAGCTAGACACCCGCTGTGAAGAAGCTGAGTTTTATGGAACGGCTAGTATTCAAGCCCGAGTTCAGCAGATTCACGAGGCCTTTCAGCGGCCCGATATCCAGGGTGTTTTCAGCTTTATTGGTGGCTTTCATTCTAATCAATTGCTTCCCTATTTGGATTTTGATTTGCTAAAGTCCAAGCCCAAATTTTTCTGCGGATATTCCGATATTACGGCTCTAAACAATGCACTGCTTGCCAAGGCTGGTTTAATTAGTCTAAATGGCCCACATTTTTCTAGTTTCGCAGAGGAGCAGGGCTTTGAATACACCATGCAACACTTTAAAAACCTGGCCTTTAATGCTCAAGACACCGTGGAGGCTCCAGAATTTTGGTCAGATGACCTCTGGTTTCTAAATCAAAACGACAGAGATTTCATCCCTCACACAGGCCACATAGCTTTAAATGCCGCCCAGGTTTCCGGAACAGTATTAGGAGGAAACATAAGTACCTTTCGCCTTTTACAAGGTACAGAATTTATGCCAAATCTAGCTGGGGATATTATCTTATTTTTAGAGGAAGCCGGCGGTGAGGAAAGTGCTAATAGCTTTATTAGAACCTTAGTCAGTATAAGTCAGCAGGGCTTTTTCAAACAAGTTAAAGGTCTAGTGATAGGTAAATTCCAAAAAGCAGCCAAGCGAGACATCCAGGTCTTGCAGCAATTCTTACTCAGCCACCCAAGTTTTGCTAAGCTTCCAATAGTGCTGGAAGCTAATTTCTCGCACGTCACACCCAGGTTTAGCCTGCCAATTGGAGCACAGTGTGAGCTCCAGGGGGAACAAATCAAATTTTGGATCTAGTTGCTCAGCTGAGAATTTGCCAAATTGTAATTAAAATCAAAAGGCCAATTATTCCGGTAAATAGCCCGAGTAGTTTGTGGGTTTGCATAACTGGGAAATTAACTAACTCTTTTTAGTTTTTCTTCGATTCGTCTTGTTTTTACTAGGATCCTGATCTAAATTGGAGTGGAGGATTTGCAAAGACAGCACGTTGATAAACAACAAAAAGATCCCCAGGCCAATAATGATATACAGGCTGGTGAAAAGCTTCGAAAGGCTAGTAGTGGGCACAAAGTCCCCATAACCAACCGTTGTCAGAGTGCTGATTGCAAAATATAGAGAGTCTATCAGACTCCACCCCTCGTGCACGGAGTAAAAAACCACTCCGAGGGCCAGGGTAAAAAGGCTTAAAATAAATAACAGACGGAACTCGCTGTCTCGAAAGCTGTGCTTGATAGCTAGCAAAAAATTGATCAGGTTTCTATATAGTTTCATGGGTCTAAAAGTCTTTTAAATAACGCTCATATATGATATAATAGAAAGAAGAATAAAAAAAGCAAATAATGGATTTTATTAAAAAACATAAATATAAACTGCTAATTGCCCTCCTGATAGTCTTGTTTTTGCTGTTTAAGCCTCAAGAGAAAGCCGAATTAGAGACCTGGATAGTCAATACCCAGGATATAAGCCAAGAAGTCTCGGTGGTGGGTACCGTAAAGGCGGCCCAAAAAGCCCAACTTGCCTTTGAGGTAGGCGGCAAACTACAAAATGTCAACGTTACAGTCAACGATGAAGTACAGCAAGGACAACTTTTGGCTAGTTTGAACAGTTCAGATCTGAACGCCAACCTCATGAACAAGCGTGCCTTGCTCCAAGCCGAAGTCGCCCAACTAGACCAGATTAAAGCTCTCCTAGATGCCGAGCAATCCAAGTTGGAAGACCTCTCTAAAGGAGCCAAACCTGCAGAGATCAGCCTGAAAGAGGTTGAGCTCTCCAACGCTAAGTCCAAACTGGAGCAGGAAAAAAAAGAGCTTATCAACCTGACTAACAAGCTTAACTCTGACATTGATGCCAATTTTGCCATCCTCGAGGGGCTGGTCAGAAAATCCTTTACCAAAAATTATAACGCTCTGGTGGAACTGACCGACATTCAATACGATAGCTTCTTTGGCTCCAACCAACACTCGGTCGAACTCGCTACTAATAAACAGCCCATAGTCAAAATTTTGCTGGGAGAATCGTCCGGTGGTCGTTTTAACAAGATTAGTATTTCTAATTTAAGTGGTGGCCTAAAGTCTGAACTAAACAAGATCAGCCTCTCTAAACAAGAAACTTTAGATACTTACGATCAACTCATGCAGTCTGTAGGCCTGACGGTTGTGGCCTTCAATTCTATTGATTTAAACACCCAGGTCTCAGCCAGTATTCAAACTAATATCCAAACCCAAGTGACCGATTTGGAGCTAGCCCGCAACGAACTCATTAAGCAAAAAGCCACTTTAGATCAGCTGATCCATAGTTATGAAAACTCCTTGGATGCCAAGCGCAATACGGTTTTAAGTGCCGAAAATGCCCTGAAATCCGCGGAAAGTAACTTAGAACTAAGTAAAAGTGGAGCCAGCGCCGATGCGCTGGCGGGCCAAAAGGCCTTGGTGCGGCGCTATCAAAGTGACCTTGTCACTCAAGAAGCCCAGATTATGGCAGCTAGAGCCCTGGTTTCTGATGCCAATGCGCAGATCTCTAAGCGCAAAATTAGAGCGCCCTTTAAGGGGAAAATTACTGAAAAATTCTTCGAGCTGGGCGAAATTATTTTGGCCCAAGCGGCCATGTTTGAAATTATTAGTGAAGCCGAGTACCAAATCACGGCCAATGTCCCAGAAAGCGATATAGCCAAGATTAAAATCGGCCAAAGCACCTTCTTAACCCTAGATGCCTACGACCAGCAAACCAAGTTTGCCGCCAGCATTAGCAAGATTAATCCAGCCGCCAAAGAGATTGAAGGCGTCCCGGTCTATGAGGTCACCCTGAATTTTATCGAAGCCTCGGACCTTATTAAATCTGGCATGACAGCCAATTTAGATATTCTAACTCAGCAGGTTAAAAATGTTTTGGCCATACCGCTCAGAGCAGTTAATGATGGCTACGTTAGAGTCATCGATGACAGCCAGCAAGGCTATAAAAAGGTTAAAGTCCAAACTGGCCTAGTGGGCACCGATGGATTTATAGAAATCAAGAGTGGTCTCAAGCAGGATGATGAAATCATAACATTTTTAGAAGAAACTGATGAATAATTTATTTAAAACAGCCTGGTTTTTAGCGGTAGCGCAAATTAAGCGTTCTAGCTTTGCGACCACGACTCTGATTATTTTTATTATGAGTCTCACCTTTCTGAATTTAACCTTTGTGTCTGGGGTCCTACTTGGCCTAGTCGAAGGTTCGGCCGACGCTTTTCAAAGACACTACTCCGGCGATGTGCTAATTAAAAACCTAGAAAGCAAGAGTTTTATTCGCAATAATGACAAAATCACTAAATGGTTGGCGTCCCAACCAGAAGTGCTTGGAGTCTCCAGCCGTTTTTTGAGCTCTAACTTGGTAGAAGCCAATTATCGCACAAACACCAGTCCCTACGACAAGGATGATTCGGTTTTTACGCAAATTGCAGGGATTAATCCCGAGGCTGAAAACCAGGTTACCAACCTGGGTTCACGTATGATAGACGGCGAGTACCTTGCTGCAAATGACATTGGCTATGTGATTTTGGGTTCGGAGCTTTTGGCCGAATATAGGCGTGTGAATGAACCTGGGATGGGAGCCTTAGAAAATGTCAAAATCGGAGATAAAATCCGCATCAAATTTGGTAGTCAAAGTACAGAATTTAAACTGAAGGGCGTTTTGAAGAGTAAAAATCAAAATGTATCGCAAAGAATTTTCATGGTGGATACCCAGCTCAGACAAATCTTAAATCGCAGTGACTATGGCGCGAATGAGATAGCCATCAAACTCACAGACGAAAATAAGGCCGCAGGCCTGGTCCGCAGCTTGCAAAGTGGTCCCTTTAAGGACTCGGCCGAATTTCAGACCTTCTTAGAAGCCCAAGGCAGCTTCTTTGAGGACATCAAATCTACCTTTGCCATCCTATCCTCCGTGATTGGCCTCATAGGTTTGCTGGTGGCGGCCATTACCGTATTCATCGTGGTTTTTATTAATGCCGTGGCCCGACGTCGCTTTATTGGCATCCTCAAAGGCATAGGCATTAAAAGTCAATGTATAGAAATTGCCTACATGATCCAAGCCTTATTTTATGCCCTCATAGGTATTGTCATCGGAGGCTTTCTGCTACTGTATTTGATAGTTCCCTACGTGGATGCTAATCCGATAGACTTCCCTTTTTCAGATGGCATAGTCTATGTTACGACTGCTGGGCTGCTTACCAAAACTAGCATACTGTTTTTGGCCACTCTGGCTGCCGGTTATCTGCCAGCTAGAATTATTACCGGCCAAAATACCTTAGACGCAATATTAAACCGATCCTCATGATAGAAGTCACCGGCCTAGCCAAAACTTATCACATTGGAACTATACCTGTTTACGCCGTTAAGGACATCAGTTTAAAGGTGAAGCCAAAAGAATTTCTGGGACTGACTGGCAAATCTGGAGCCGGCAAATCCACTCTTTTGTACCAAATGGGCTTAATTGATAGACCTAGTCAGGGCGAGATCATCATAGACGGAGTGCGGACTTCCAGCCTAACTTCTGATCAGCGCTCCGAGGTCAGACTGAATAAATTAGGCTACATCTTTCAGGACTATGCCTTGCTCCCCGACATGACTGCCCTAGAAAATGTGGCGCTACCCCTAATTATGCAAGGCTTTGCTAAGTCTAAGGCTTTGGCTAAGGCGCGGGCTAAACTTAAAATAGTTGGTCTAGCTGACCGTACGCATAACTTACCCTCGGAATTATCCGGAGGTGAGCAGCAGAGAGTGGCGATTTGTAGAGCCATAGTTACAGAGCCAAAAATTTTATTTGCAGATGAGCCCACGGCAAATCTAGATACTGAAAATGCCCTGAATATTTTAGCAATTTTTAAGAAACTTAACCAAGCTGGTCAGACTATAGTTATGATCAGTCACGAAAAAGAATATATTAAGTTTGCTAGCCGGGTGATTACCCTAAAAGACGGTTTAATCCTAAAGACATGACTCTCATTGACGTGCAAAACTTGTGCAAAACTTATTCGACTAGTACCGTGGATACCCCCGTACTCCATAATATTGATTTAAAAGTCAAAACTGGAGAGTTTGTGGCCATCATGGGACCAAGCGGTTCAGGAAAATCTACCCTTTTAAACATTCTAGGTTTTCTAGATGTGCAAAGTTCTGGTAGGTACAAATTAAATGGTTTGGATAGCCAAAAACATGAGCCTGATCAAAAGGCGCAGGTGCGTAATTCGATGTTTGGTTTTGTATTCCAATCCTTTAATCTTTTACATAAGCAGACCGTGCTAGAAAATGTGATTTTGCCCCTACATTATTCTGAGCAGCCCGCTGAAAACTGGCAAAAACGGGCCCTAGAATGTATAGAAATGGTGGGACTATCCCATCGGACTAATCATAAATGCAACACCTTGTCAGGCGGAGAAAAGCAAAGGGTGGCCATCGCTAGAGCTCTGGTGAATAAGCCACAAATCTTGTTTGCAGATGAGCCCACCGGAAACCTAGATAGTAAATCTGGCCAAAATATCATGCAAATCTTGCAGAGGCTAAACCAAAAATATGGACATACCATTCTGCTAATCACGCATGAAGACTATACCTCCAAGCATGCGGCGCGCATTATCCATCTGAAAGATGGTAAAATAGTTTTAGATCAGAAAAACAAAAAGCAAGTATCCGCTAAAAACTTTGTCAAATGATTTCCCTTAAGCAAATTTTTCGAACTTCCTTTGCGGCCCTCTTGGTCAACAAGTCCCGCAGCCTGCTAACTATCTTAGGGATAGTGATCGGCATAGCCTCCATCATTATTATTATGAGCATTACTAAGGGTGCCTCTAGTTTAATCCTAAATGAAGTTGAAGGGATAGGCTCGAAATTCTTTGAAGTTGTGCCAGGCCGCACACCCAAGGGACCCTCTGACTTTGCCCAACTGTTAACGGATAGCCTGACAGACAAGGATCTGAAGGCAGTTCGCAATAAAATCAACGTGCCCTTTTTGGACAAAATCACCCCCAACATCATGGTAACTAGTAAAATTAGCTATAAGGGTGAGCTGGATACTCCTACTATTATCGGAACTTCGGACTTTATGAATGAAATCCTAGACATCCAAATAGAAAAGGGACGGATGTTTACTCCTACCGAGATCAAAACCTCTGCCTCGGTGGCAGTAATTGGTTTTGAGACTGCCAAAAACTTATTTGGAGATGCCAATCCCATCAATAAAAGATTTAAAATTCGAGACAAAAATGTCCGCGTGCTAGGTGTATACCCAGAAACGGGCAAGGTGGCCTTTGCCGACATCGATAATCTTGTTCTACTACCCTACACGACAGTCAAAAAATTTATCCAACCACAAAACCATTTTAATTCCATGGCCGGAATAGTCCAGGATGAGGCCCGCCTAGAACAAACCGTGGCAGATATAGAAACAACCCTACGGGAAACCAATAAAATAAGCGATCCCGAGAATGATGATTTCCATGTGATCACCCAAAAAGATGTTATCGAAAGAGTCTCTACCATTAGCTCCGTACTAAATATCTTATTAGTTTCTGTGGCGGCCATCTCGCTTTTGGTGGGAGGCATAGGCATCATGAACGTAATGCTGGTTTCTGTCACAGAAAGAACTCGCGAAATAGGCCTGCGTAAAGCCCTGGGTGCCACGGAATCTGACATCAAGAATCAATTTTTAATTGAAGCGGTGACCCTAACTCTACTGGGTGGACTTTTGGGAATCTTAATTGGAGTCAGTTTATCGCTTACTATTATTTATCTAATTAATAAATTTCAGGCCCTGGGCATTGTCTTCAGTATTCCATATAATGCCATCTTGCTCGCCCTCAGCGTTTCTACGCTGGTTGGCTTAGTCTTTGGTCTATACCCTGCTATCCAGGCTGCCAAAAAAAATCCAATTGAGGCTTTACGTCATGAATAGAAGATGTTAAAATTCTAACATCTAACTTTCAACATATGACTAAAGCGGACAAGAGCCTAGTTGTAATAATTGTTTTAATTTTACTGGGTTTAATCGGATTTGTTGCCAAGCAACTCTCACAACCAGGCCAATATGATGAGCTGGCCATGTGTTTAGAAGACAAGGGAGCCATGTTTTATGGGGCTTTTTGGTGCAGCCACTGCAAGGACCAGAAGGAGCTCTTTGGTAAATCAGCAGAAAAATTACCTTATACCGAATGTTCTACAGAAGATGGGCAGGGCCAAATTCAAAAATGCAAGGATAAGGATATTAGTTCCTATCCAACTTGGATCTTTGCAAATAAGGAAGTTGTAAACCGAGTGATGACTCCGGCTGAACTAGCCGAAAAAACAGCCTGTAGCCTCCCAGCATAATGACTTTAGCAATATTTAATTCCCTAATTGCCTACTTGGGGCTGCTGGCTATTTGCCTCTGGATCATTACTTTAATTAGTCTGGCTTTGCAAAAACAAAGTCCGGTGGCCAAGGGCTTGGTCAAACATATTCAAACTAACCATCTGCATCTCACTCTCTTGTTTGCCCTGGTGGCAACACTCGGTAGCTTGCTGTACTCGGATTATTTTATGTTGGCTCCCTGCAAATTGTGTTGGTACCAAAGAATTTTTATGTATCCTATAGTTGTCCTGGCCATAGTGGGTCTGATTAGCAAGGATAAAAAGGCCGGCCTGTATAGCTTATGGCTAAGCTTGGTGGGCTCTATCATCAGCCTATATCAAATCTATCTGCAATTTTTTGCTCAGGGCTACGACAACTGTGCGGTGGTAGGGCAAAATGCCCACTGCTCCAAGGTCTGGGTCAAGCTGTTTGGTTTTATGACCATCCCGACTATGGCTTTAATTTGTTTTGTGGCCATTATTACCATCAATCTCATACAAAGACGGGCGAAATAGTTTGAAAAAAGGTCCGTTTCGTGTTAGAATGATCTTATATTAATTAGTGCAAACACAATTTCAATGGACCCCAGCTCGATATACCCCATTAGTCTAATCATCCTACTACTGATTTCAGCCGTGTTTTCGGCTGCTGAAACTGCCCTTTACTCGCTTAGCCCACCTAAGGTTAAGGCCTTGGAGGCTGCTAAAGCGCGAGGAGCGCGGCAAATCGCTAAGATTAAATCCAACCCCAACAAAATGTTGGTGGTAATTTTATTGGGAAATAACTTAGTTAATGTTGGTTCTTCGGCCCTAGCCACCGTGTATTTCACCCAATTATCAGGTAGTTACGGAATCGGTTTAGCAACGGGAGTTATGACCTTTGCAATTCTAATTTTTGGAGAAATTTTGCCAAAAAGCTTTGCTAGTAAGCACGCGACCTTGGTGGCCCAAATGGTTATTTATCCACTTTTGTTTATTGAATACCTGTTTTACCCCCTAATTTACGTCTTCGAAAAGGCCCTTTCTAAGTTAACGGGTGACCACATCTATTCTGTGAGTGAAGAAGAGGTCATGGCCATGGTCTCTATGGGAGCAGAAGAAGGCTCGCTGGAGGCACATGAAAAGGAATTTATTGAAAATGTATTAGAATTTAATGAAATCGCGGTCTCAGACATTATGGTGCCGCGCTCCGAAATCATCAGTGTAGATGGCGAAATGCGAGTGGAGCAGGTCTTGAAAGTGATATCGGAAGAAAACCACTCCCGTATCCCGATTTTTTTAGAAAACCCAGATAATATTATTGGTTTTGTAACGGTCAAAATCATCTTAAAGGCTCTGCAAAATCCAGAAAATCGCAAAAAACAAATCAAGGATTTAGAACTGTATAATTTCGTAAAAACTCCAACTACACGCCTGATCCACTCTCTGTTTCGAGACTTTCAAAAGAAACACTGTCATATGGCCCTAGTATTAGACGAAAGGGGCTCGCTCCAAGGTCTGGTTACCATGGAAGATATTTTGGAAGAAATAGTCGGAGAGATAATTGACGAGTCTGACGATGGTGGTGAGCAGGATGACATCCAACAAATCGATGCTAATACCTTGATTTTATCGCCGGCAGCCGAGATAGGAGATATAGAAAAAGCCCTAAATATTGAAATTCCAGAATTTGAAAACGTGAATTCTATTTCTAAGGTCATTATGGAAAAGCTAAAGCGCTTTGCTCGCAAAAATGAAAGAGTCGTTATAGATGAAGTAGAGTTCGAAATCTTAGAAATCAACCCCTCCACCAAGGCCATAGAAAAAGTTAAGGCGAGAGGCCTAAAAAACTTGCAAAAATCAAGCTAATCTGCTACAATAATAGGATTAGTCAAAATATATATGCATAGATTTACATCCTGTTTTACAAACTGCTTTCCAAACTTCCTGCAACAGTTTTTTAAGAACGTTCTCTGCCTAGCACTTTTGCTAGCCCTTTTAATCCAGGGCAGCGTGTTGGCCCTGGCTACAGAAACTGCCGAAGAGGCGGCCACGGCAAGCTTTTTAGATAGGGTAGAAAACCTGAGTACCACCAATGTCAGCAATACGAGCCTTAGCCTGAGCTTTGATCCAGTGTTAGAAGCTACAGAATACTTGGTCTTTTATGGAACCGAAAGTGTCACCGACTCTAGTCAAAGCTACCAATTTGGTCCAGTTAAAACTACTGATTTAGAAGTTGAACTGACTGATTTAGAACCAGAAACTCAATACTTTGTTGCTGTAGTGGCCACAGATGCAGCAATTTTTTCACAGTTTTACTCCAAGGAGCTGACAGTCTCAACCATAAATACGGATGCAACTGTTGGAACTACTAGCTTTATCAAAGAATCCGCTACTCCATCTAAACAGGAAATTCTGCTAACTTTTTCCAGAGAAATGCAATTTACGGGCCTAGTGTCTACTAAATTGGCTGTGGAAAAGATCTTCGACGGTAAAATTCTGACAATTAAATCCCTCGATATTATTGATACCACACACCTAAAACTCACCATCGCTGAAGAACTCGAACCGGGTGCTGAGTATTTGGTGCAAATCAAAGCTGATCTTTTAGATCTAAATAATACTGCCATGGAAGAAAAGGACAAAAATGTGACAGTCCTAGCTTCGCTGGACCTAGGAGAGGCGCTGGATACTGGCTTAAAAGTTGATGCTGTGAATACTCTTTTAAAAGATAGAATAGAAGTTGTAATGAATCTAGACGTGGATGTTAACGAGGCTTTTAGCTCAAAAATTGCCGTGATAGAAACTCAAAACCCAGATGTGATTATAGATGTGAAATTAGCCGAGGCCAATAAACTCGAAAAAAATCGTTTTCTCCTAGTCCTAGCCTCCGAACTGAAGGCCAATACTGATTACTCTCTAGTGCTAACCGACATTGTTTCCTCTGATAATTTAAGTATTGCTGAGGCGGACTCCATCTTTAACTTTAAGGCTCAGTTCGCAGACTCAGACAGTCCGGTAGCTCCTGCTACAGATCCTGCTACAACGCCAGGGACAGAGACGGGGGATGCGGCTAATAATTTTCCTAGTGAAGTTTCTAGCTTAAAGGCCATAGCCCAAAGTTTAGAGGCGAGTTCAGCGGCAGTTTCCTATAAGAAAGCCCAAGATGTAGACGGTGATCTGAAAGCCCATAACGTGTATTTGAAGGGGGCTGGTTCCGAATTTGAATTAAATACTAGCGTGTCTAAGGATACAGAATCCCTAAACGTACAATTGGGTGACATTAGCCCAAGCGAAGGACTCTTAAAAGTCACAGCCATTGATGAAAATGGCAATGAAACTGAGGGTCGTGTGACACCTATCCGCATTCCTGGGGTGGGCCCCGCGGGTATTGTGTGGTTATTTCTAGGCTCCTTTGGCCTGGCTGCGCTGAATCGTAAGGAAGAAGAAATAATATAGAGCCATAAATGGCGGTCTGAAAAATATTGTTGGTCTGCTGGCACAGCCTGTGGATGGTTTTTGGATGTGGATGCCCATAAGGATTCTGGCGAGAGGCTTGAATGACCACGAATTCTGGCTGCAGATCTTCCAGGAAGGCTTGATCCGAAGAATAGCGGCTCCCGTGGTGCCCAGCCAGATAAATATATGGTCTGTCTTGGGCAAAATTCAAAGCTCCTAATAACTCGGACTCATAGCCTAGATCGCCCGTGACTAGCAGGTTGAACTGCTCCCTGAAATTGAGATCTAGAACTATAGAACTGTCGTTTAAACTCAATAACTCTGCCTGCTGCTTGTTTTGCGGATGTAAAACCTGGGCCCGAATACCACAGATCTCGAAGCTATCGCCTTTTTGCGGTATGATAGTTGTTAAATTCCGGAAAAGTATCTGCTCCTGCAAAATTTGGCTGGCCGGGTTTTGGGAGTACCTTTTGGAGAATAAGATCAGCTGAATATCAAAGTTTTGGATGAGATAATCGATATCCCCTATGTGATCCGTGTCAGCGTGAGTGAGAACTAAAATGTGGATCTTGGGCTTAAAAAATCTATACAAGTCAGAATAGGAGCTAGCAAAGCTCTGAAACTTACCCGTATCGATCAGAATCCGGCAATTGCGCGGAGTTTCTATCAAAAGTGAGCTTCCTTGCCCCACATCCAGAAAGGCGGCTAAAAAGCCCTGTTTTTGCCCTAATTTTTGATAACTCAAAAGTAGGTTCAAGGAGAGGTAAAAAAGCATAAAAAATACACACAAAAAACTTGGCATATCCTTATAATAAGCCCGATTTAATTTATATTTCTAAATTTTTATTAAACTTCCTGCCGACTAATAATGCCCCCTAAACTCTGGATGGTTTCGTTTAACTTATCGTAGCCACGGTCTATGTATTTAATATCTGTGACTATAGACTCTCCCTCGGCAATCAGGGCTGCCAAAACCATGGCGGCTCCAGCTCGAATATCACAACTGGCAACTACTGATCCCTTGAGCTTGCTTGGGCCAAAAATCTGAGCCTGGTGGTTGTTGAGTATACTGAGCTGCACGCCCATTTTTTCGAGTTCGTATAAAAATGAAAAACGTCCTTCAAATAGGGTTTCAAAAATAGTCGACCTGCCCTCACATTGCGTAAATAAGACCACTAAGGGTGCCAAAAGGTCAGTGGGAAAGCCAGGATGAATGGCCGTTTTGACCATTTCCACCGCCTTGAGATTGGTGGCGTCTACTATTGTAATGGAATCCTCTTGTATCCGTAGGCTTACTCCGGTTTTCTGTAAAATATGACAAAATAAATCTAGGTCCTCGGGGTTAAAGCCCTGGACCTCAATTGGGCTGTTGGTAATGGCTCCCATGATCAGGTAAGTGCCGGCCTGGAGGTAATCTCCACAAACTTGGTACTGGCTAGGTGGACTTAGTGGCAGCCCGCCCTCTATCTCCAGGCAGGAGCTACCGATGCCGCTGATTTTGGCGCCGCAGGCATTTAAAAACCTACATAAATCTGTAACATGAGGCTCGCAGGCCATGTTTTTTAGGATGGATTTACCTTTGGCACAAACCGCCAGCATGATGGCATTTTCTGAGGCTGTCACCGAGGCCTCGGCAAATATTCCCTGGAAGGCCTGTAGTTCTTGTGTTTGAAATTGAATTGAGTCTGGTAAAAGCTTGTAATCTACGTTAAATCCTTGCAAAACTTCTAGGTGGGTATCTATGGATCTTTTACCTAGCACACAGCCCCCTGGATAGCCTATTTCACCCTGTTTAAAATGGGCCAGCAAGGCTGGAACCAGCAAAATTGAGGCTCGCATTTTGCAAAAGGGCTTAGGGTCCAAACTTTCCAGTGAAATTTGGCTACTATCTATTACTAAGCAGTTCTTTTCATAATGAGACTTCACGTGAATAGTTTCGAGTATTTTACATATGGAAAACACATCCGAAATTTCCGGTACATTACAAATGCGGGTCACTCCCTTATACAGGAGGGCCGCACTAATAATTGGTAAAACTGCATTTTTCGAACCAGTAATCTTGACTCTCCCAGACAGTTTGGCTCCGCCCTTGATGATAAAATTCTTCATGGATCACTCTATTAATAACAAGCTGTGCTTATCCAACTCAAAAGAGTTAATGTTAGCCTGAGCATTGATACTCTGGTCTCTAAAACTAACATTTTTAGCCAGATCTTGCAAGTGCTTTTGACTAATTTTCAAATCCCGATAAAAATCTGGATTTTGGATCACCTTGCGAATTTTGTATAATAAAGTTTTACACTTATCCTTGGTAGATTTCGCATATACGTCCTTGAGCAGGACCTTGTCAGCAAAGCGAATATGCTTAGCAATTTTATTCAGGTATACATTGTGCTGCCTGGCTACCTGTCTTTGGATACTGCTGATAGGCAAATACATGTGATTGAAGTCCAAATTTTGCAGTAAGTAGCACAAGTCAGCGCCCACAAAATACTTTAAGGGCAGCGGCTCAAAGCCAGATGCTATCAGAC
>CAZFPD010000011.1:0-16827 GCA_964521035.1 uncultured Candidatus Peribacteria bacterium | reverse complement strand
CTAACCTCATCATATTCTGCAAACACTCCATCTATGGTCAAAACTTTACTGCCTTTCGCTTCTAACTTTTGCAAAACATTATCTACTATCAAAAATTTCCTATCATCCTGAGTTTGCAAACGAATCTCTGGAGTATTAAATACCTTAGGCAAACCTTCAAAATAAGCACTTAGTGGCTTATTATCCGAAGCTAGTATTTCTATGAATTTCAAAGCAGCCAAAAATGCATCATCAAAACCATAGTAATTTTCCTTAAAAAACATATGACCAGAAATCTCCCCGCCAAAAATCGCATTTTTCTCATGCATAGCATTTTCTATATGAGAATGTCCAGTCTTAGTTCGTATTGGCTTGCCTCCATGCTCTCGTATATCATTTTCCACCACTTTAGAACACTTCACATCAAATATAACAGGACGACCAGGATTGCGGCTCAAAGCATCTCTAGCAAACAACATAACTATCAAATCCAAAGAATAATGCTGCCCATTTTCATCCACAAAACCCACTCTATCGCCATCTCCATCAAAACCTATTCCTAAATCTGCTCCCAGTTCCACCACCTTTGCAGATAAATCCTTTAAATTCTCAGCTTTTTCCGGATTAGCAGAATGATTTGGAAAATCTCCATCTAGCTCTATAAACAAAAACTCAGCCTCGATTTTAGCCAAATTAAATAAATCCTTTACAAAGGCTCCAGCTACCCCATTTCCAGTATCTACCACGATTTTCAAAGGTCTTTGAATATTAACCATAGCCTGTAAACTCTCTATATATCTATCGGCTACCTTAGTTTCAGTATAAGATCCAGGCTTATTTGTAAATTCTCCAGAGCGAATAATTCGCAACAATTCCTGTAAATCTTCTCCATAAATAGAATGAGCATTATTAGCCACAAACTTAAACCCATTATACTGCTTTGGATTATGCGAAGCAGTAATATTACACGCACAATCATATTCCGGCAGGCAAGAGGCAAAATAAATCATAGGAGAAGTCGCCAAACCTATATCAAACAAATGCAAACCTGATTCTAAAGCTCCCTTTACAAAAGCCTTATGCAAAGCTGGGCTAGTCAAACGGCCATCTCTACCTAAAACCATACGCGAAAGACCCTTGCGCTCAAGCAAAGTAGCTATCCCCCTGCCTATCAAATATGCAGTTTCCTCTGTGATATTAATCTGATCTCCCATAGCCTGGCCACGAATATCATAGGCCCGAAATATATTTTTATCTATCATTGATCCTGGTTAAAATTCTTAATAACTTTATCAATTCGCTTTTTCTCTGATCTATCCTTTAAAACCTGCTTTTTATCATGACTTTTGCGTCCCTTGGCAATCGCTATATCTACTTTAATCATACCTTTTTTCAAATGCAAGTTTAGTGGAATAATAGAAATCCCAGTATTTTTCTCATATTTCAACAAGTTCTTAATTTCCTTCAAATTTAATAACAAATCCCGCTCCCCAAAAGGATCACTCGCCTGAGAACTACTAAACTTATATTCTGCGATATGCAAACCTCTAATTTTAGGTCTGCCATCCGGAAAAATCACATAAGAGCCCTTCAAACTCCCGCTCCCAGCCCGCAAAGACTTGACTTCTGCCCCATTCAAAACTAAACCAGCCTCAATAACCTCAATTATATCGTAATCAAACCGGGCCTTCTTATTTGCTACCAAAACTTTATTCATAAATTCACACTTAGATGCTAAACATAGCATAAATATTTGCCGCACTCAAGACTTGCCAAAAACCTACATCTGCACTATAACAACAGAAAGCCCAAAAAAAACAATCCTAGCAACAACTAAAAAAAATCAGGACGAAATTCAAAAAAACCTTTCAAAGGGATAAAATATTTTGCAATTTTTGTCAAAGTGTGATATTATAATATAATCAGTTAATTTAGCAAACAGATTCATGCAAAACCAATTCCAAAAATTCTTAAAAAAATACGCTCTAGTCTTAATTGCTAGTCTCATCCTACTCATCAGTTTTTCTGTCAGCGCCGCTCTTGAAACCACCATTACTTAAATTTAACCTTATTTACATGCAAAACAAACACTGGGAATTTCCAGGCCACCTACCAGAATTTGAACAAACTACCTGCCTACTGCAAGTCACCCACTACAAGGCTCGCGTTTTCTTAGCCCACCTTGATGCCCTCAGCCAATTAGAAGACATTCAAACCGAAAAAGCCTCTAAAGTGCACTATTCAGACCACGAAGGTATGAGCAAAAAAAGCACCGGTGGTTACGCCATGCCCGGCATGGAGAACAATCACCTCACAGATCATTTAGAAAAAGTTTTCGTAAATCATCTCATAGAAAAAATCCGCTTTATGCACCAACACAAAATGTTTCAGGACCTCATAATTTATACTCCAGCTAATCTCAAAAAGCTAATCTGGCATAAATTACCTAAAAATCTACAAAACAATATTAGGTGGGTTATAGGAACTTTCAATCATGATAATCCTGTTCAATTACTAGACAGACTTTACGTTTTAAAATAAATCAGCGCATAAGCCGCTACCGCAAAAGCCACCGCCACGTTCAAAGACTCCTTGACCCCATTCATAGGCAAATGAACCACTCGGTGGCTTTTTGCTAACAAGCTTTTTGAAACTCCCTCTACCTCGTTACCAACAATCAACACAATTTTTTGCAAATCCAATTTTTCAGACTTTAAATACTGATACAAATCCTCCGACTCCTGGTTTATTTCCAAAGACAAAATAGTATAATCAGCATACTTCTCTAAAACCAAGCCCAAATCCTGCACTTTTTCACTAGCCACACTTTTTTCTGCACCTAAAGCCACCTTACTTAATTTGCGGTTTTCCAAACCATATTTATCTACAGGACCAGCCGTAATACCTCCTAAATATAATTTTGAAACTCCTAAGGCATCCGCAGTACGGAAAATTGTACCCACATTATGGGCCGAACGAATATTATCCAAGAATACTATCATATATAATTCATTAAAAACTTAGAGCTAGACTTCAATTTCGCCTCTCTTTCCTTATAATCGGGCATAAATTCACCCAGCAAACCCCAAAACTCCTTAGAATGATTCATATGCTGCAAATGGCAAACCTCATGCCAAACCACATAATCTATTAAGATTGGCTCTAAGAGCATTAATCTCCAACTCAAATTTATATTTTGCTTAGAACTACAACTCCCAAAACGCGTCTTTGTGTCCTTGATTCTCAACTGCTTATATTCTTGTCCGATTTGGGCTGTATAAAAAGCCAAACGCTGCAAGAAATGCTCGCGCGCCTGCTCACGATAAAAATCCCTAATCCACTTTTCTTCCATACTTCGCATTAACAATACATCCTCATCTAATAACCAATTTTTATGCAAATCCGCCTCCAAATATAATCTAATATTGTCTATACCTAAAAATCTCAAATAAACTCCATGTCGCAAATCCAAAGATTGCTCCGAAGTAATGTTTTTTAAAATCCACGCCTTGTGCTCTCTTACAAAATTTAAAGCCATTCTTTTGGGAATCAACCAAGGGACATTCAATTTAAATTCATTATTTTTCACAGGACGCAAAGACAGCCTACGAAACCTAGACTTTCTTTGTACATCTAGCAAAATTTCTTGATTATCCAATTGAATAATCGTGTGATTAGTCATAAATCAGTATGCATAATTCTTCTGAAACAAATCCTTCACAGCCTGAGGATTAGTCTCTAACGACTCCTCATATTCACCCTTAGTCGCCAAAGAATTCAAATGAGCCCTCTGCAATAAAACTTCCTGGGCAGCCTGCACATTCGCCGCATCTCCCATATAGGCCTGCAAACAACTTGCCTGCAAAGCTCTACCATAGGAAAAACTCAAAGCCCAAGGCTTTTTAGCTACTAAACGATTAATTGCATTTAAAGCCTGGGTAGCCTGCGCTTCAGACATACCTCCACTTAAAAATACCACCCCTGGCACAGCCACTGGCAGAGACTCCTGCAAACATTGTACCGTATATTTCGCAATTTCATCCGCATCAAAAACTGCACCCGAATCCACTCCAGCTCGTACCATATTAGGTTTTAACAGGGTTCCAGGCAAATAAACCCCATGATCAGACAAAGCCTTATATGTTATAGTTATCACCCGCGAAGTTATCTGACAAGCCTGCTCTATACTATGCGTTCCATCCATTAAAACCTCTGGCTCAACTATCGGTACAACTCCATGATCCTGACAAATTTTTGCATATCGTGCTAAAGCTTGGGCATTTTGTTCAATTGCAAATTCCGTCGGCAAGGCCTCACCTACATTGATTTTCAAGACCCCTCGCCACTTCGCAAAACTAGCTCCCAATTCGGCATATTCCGCCATCCGCACATCTAAATTATCTAAGCCCTGCGTGACTGTTTCTCCCAAACTATTAATAGACTTCACTCCCAAATCCACCTTAATTCCAACTTGTATATCCTGATCTAGCAAAGACTGTACTAATCTGGTTCCCTCTCCTTCGTCTCGCAAAGTTTCGTCAAAAGTAATCACTCCAGAAATAAATTTATTTAAATTCGGGGTCCTAAACAATAAATTCCTATAATTAAATCTATTATCATGGGTGTTCTCTACACCTATTTGGTCAAAACGCTTGCCTATAGTCCCCAAGCTCTCATCTGCAGCTAATATACCCATCCCAGGCCTTAGCAGTTTTTGGGCATTCGTTCTTAATATTTCTAAAATTTGCATTGCATTAAAATTAAAGCTAACTATATTGTAACTAAAACTTTTAATTAAATCAAAATGAGACGGCCATTTGAAAGAAGAGGCAAAGATTCTGCATGGGGCCTCTTTCATCGCATCCAACAAGAACAACTTCAGTCTCCAGCCATCACCCCCCATCGTTATCGCAAATCCGACACTCGCTCCAAAGTCCAAAGCGTTCTGGATATGTATCAAAATCACAATATGGATACACCAAGAACGGACCCACTCTCAGACTCCAGTATAGCCTGGGATATATCGCGCTGCTTCGACCTACTAGACTCCCTCAAACAAATAAATTGCTCTGGATTAACTGATCAAAACATACCAGTACCAAAACGTGAAAACATCCTAAAATTAATTGATCAATTAAGCCAGCAGTCCGTCAACGCAATACTTGACATGCACTATCCAATCCTACTATTAACACCAACCTTCAAACCCTTTATTCAACTTGTTACCCAAGACCCTTCGTCTACTATAGGCTTTCCAACCAAGCAATTTGATGACTCCGAGGGCACAATTCAATATCTAAGCACTAATGCTCACAAACTTCAACATGATCAAATTAAACAACTACATTTCATTCCCAGCTACATAGACTCTCAAAGTGAAATACCTCCTCCCAAGCATCGTCGTCATGCAAGCGTCCTACAAAACAATTACGATCGTATCAACCTATTAGAATACTTTTATCTCCAACAATTGGCCTTATATCATCAACAACCTTTAGATTTAGATAATCCCACTCTCATAAATGGCAGTTTCACCAAAATCCAAAAATACGTTTTTAGAGGATACCGCAACGTCAAACATCAATCTATCAGCTTTCAAATTCAACAAGCTAGTCAATTTCATCGCACGCAACCAAGTCTGCGACCCAAAGTAGACTTAATATCTTATTAAAACAACAATCCAAAGGCAATTGATAAGCTACTTATTTTTTTATAATTTGATTTAGGCGCTCTATCAAGAATTCACCCACCGTTGTATCTTCATATAACTTCGGATAAGCCTCAGAAACACAATTATCTAAACAAGCCAAATTCACGTCACTCTTCGCATGCATGAAAAAAGGCATAGAAAAACGAGGCTTATGCATCTGATCTTTTGGAGGCATAATCACTCTATGAATAGTCGATTTCAAACGATGATTGGTTAGACGATCTAGCATATCTCCCACATTACAAACCAAAGCATCTGGAACGACCGTAATATCTATCCATTTCTTGTCTGCTCGCAAAACCTGCAAACCAGCTGCTGAGGCACCCATTAACAAAGTCACAAAATTAATATCACCATGTTCAGCGGCACGCGTGGCATTTTCGCCCACCTTATCTGGATCCACTGGATAATAATGAATAGGACGCAAAATACTGCGTCCACCTATCACTTTTTCATCAAAATAATACTCATCCAAGCCCAAATGCAAAGCAATACCTCGCAGCATTTTAGCGCCAGTCTGCTCTAGTATTTGAAAAGCTTCTAAAGATATATCCTTTAACTCTGGCATGGCGGCTGGCCACACATTTTTTTCATAAGGTAAATTATGTGCTTCAATCACACTGCTTGGTTGACCTACATGAAAAAACTCCTTTTCATCAGGAACATCATGTCCTAAGGCTTGCTCAGATTGGGGAGGAGTATAACCTCGCTGAAACTGGATTTCTGGCAAAGCCAATTGCATTTTTTCTTGCATAGATAAACCAAAAAAACGCTGCCATTTCTCATACAAAGCGTCTTGCATATCTGCAGACAAACCATGATTTAATATAGCTACAAAACCAAAATTCTCATAAGCCTCGCCTACCTGAAGTGCAAATTCTCTCTTATCCAGCTCAGAGCCATCCATTAAGGATAGATCTACCACAGGAATTTCTTCATATAGCTTTACCATTTTTGTGGGGTTAAAATGTATTTTATAAACTTTATTTCACTTCTTTTTCAAACACTTAAATTTTGTTAGTCTTATTATAATTCATATCTAAAAAAAGTAAATTCAATTATAAAATCTTGTGCATTTCCCATAAACTATTACTGATCACTGCTCTATTTTTTTGCTTGGTAGCCACTATTAACAATTTGGTAATTTTCAAGTTCTGGGCCTCTGCAAACAACAAAATCATCATTTCTGCAATAAAATTCGTCTGCAAGGTGATATAATTGTCCGTGCCTATTCCCAACCTGACTCCCTTTTTTTCCCACCAGGAAAAAGGATGATCCTTATGATCAAACAAAGCTCCAGTCAATTTCAAATTACTAGAAGGCAAGGCCACCAAACCCAGTTTCTTATTAATCATCCGATTTAACACATCATGCTGATAATGTTCAATTTCCCTAGCCTGGTGAAATTTCACCTTAGTCAAAACAGTTTTTTGCTCTTTTGTTAAAACTTTTCCTTGTTTTAAATTCTCTAAAATTTGCCTAGGTAAATGCCGCATGTCTTCTAACTCCCGCAAATGCAAACTATCTGTAATTGGCTTTGCCTGAGCATTTAACTCTAAAACTTCCTGTAACAAAACCTGAAAATAGTAATTCGGATTAATTCCCAAACTCAAACCATGTTCCAAAGTCTGAATATGCCAAATATTCATAGCGTTATCCACTGCCTGAATACCCTTACGCAAAATATGCCAAGTCTCTCCATGATGACTCTTTACATGAAAACCTTTATATTGTAATTTCCTAAAACCAGCTCGCATTCTTTCAAAATCTGACTTTTTATACAAATTCTTCTCATCTCCCACCGTATCTACTTCGCATAAGACAGGTTTTAATTCTGGATATTTCGCAAGCAAATCTAATATTTTCTGAACCTGACTATCAAAATGTTCCTTATAAGAAGCAAAATTTTGCTGATCATAAAATTCTTCTTCCTTACGAAAAGAAGGCGCCAATACAAATTTAAAATCTGGATTCTCCTTCTGATAATCCCTAAACCCTTCGTATAAACCCATAACCACATCCTCCTCCGTTAAATTTTGCAAACCTGGTATTTGTTCCTCCTTAATTGCAGTTAGACGAGAAAAAGTAAACTTTAAGCGAATACTTCCTACATTATAATTTTGATACAAATCCTGCGCCATATGCCAGGCCGCCTTCTTATGCATAGCCCTAGAAGTCAAAATCAACTTCGGCAAAAATAACATACGCAAATAACTAGTGAAATCCCCTTGCTCACCCAAACAAACCAATTCTCGAACCGTTTCTACTCCCTTCCAAACAATTTTTCTACCATAAACTTCCTCAATTTTTTGCTGTATTCGCTCTGCCTCATCGCCCTGCAAAATTTTCTGCAAATGCTCCCAAATAAACTCCGGCGACAAAGACCCAGTTAAATGAATATGTTCTTCACAATAACGCAATGGAAATTCCTTAAAAAAAGCAAACAAAATCTTAGCCACCGAATGCTCAAACAAGCGACTAATAGGTACTTCATTGGCCTGGAACTGATTAATTAAACCCACAAAAGAGCGCAACTCCAACTTTTGCTCCTCACTCAAATCTACATTACTCAATAACAAGCTTAACGTGTCCATCAAAGCCAGGCCATTCGTTTGGGCAATTGTACTAATTAAATGAGTTTTCAAATCCTGCAAATGCATAACAAAGTATTAATTCCTAAATTATACATATTTCGCCTCGACAGTCAATAGCTTCTAATTATGCCGCTCTCTCATATCAACTCATTCAAATTGACTAAGAAGAATATACGAAGTAAAATCTAAACATTAATACCCTTATCAATGAAACAAAGAATACTCATCATAGGCGGTCCATCCAGTGGCAAAACCACACTCATCAACTTATTAGCCAATCAAGGCTACCAAATCTTTCCGGAATTCTCTCGAGATTTAATTCAAAAAAGCCTGCAAACCGGCAGCGACATTTTGCCATGGGAAGACGTAGAAGCCTTCAACCGCAAACTATACACCGGCCGAAAACAACAATGGATAGACGCCAAAGAAGGCCTAAACTTCTACGACCGAGGCCTACACGACGGCAAAGCCTACCTACTTGTTAAAAACCTTCCCGTTCCTCAAAAACTAGATAGAAAACACAAACAATTCACCTATACTAACCCCGTCTTCTTTCTGCCCTTTTGGCCAGAAATATACACTACTGATGACGAACGCAAAGAAACTGCCGAAGAAGCCAAAATCATCGGCGAATGCACTAGAAAAGTCTATCAAGATCTAGACTATCAAATCATTGATGTACCCAAACAAGAAGCCTCTAAACGGGTCAAGTTTATCCTAGATCACCTCACCACACACTTCAGCTAATATCCTGACACAGAGCAGAATCGCAATTAGCTACATACCAAAAAGTACCCTTGGCAGTCTCTGCCAAAAAATCTAAATCCTGAAAATTACAAGTCTCTTCCATAGCTCTTCTGGTATTTCCATACGGATTTTCTACCTTTACGAATTCCATAGTCTTGTCATCCAAACCTAATAAGGCAAAATTATAAAAATTATACCCCCTACACTTAAAATCGCTTTTAGACATATCGTAAGATAAAATACTCGAATCTAATTTCCTATTTAAAATCTTAAAAAAATCATTGATTTCCTGTTTTAAAATAGGAATTTGAGCCCGAGACTCATCCACACTTAAAGCAATTTGACTTTGAGTCTTATCCAACTTCAATTGCAAAGCATCAATAGTCCTCTGCTGGGTCACAAAACCAAAATAGGCCAAGAGAAAAGACAAACCAATCGAAATACCAAAAATCAAATAGGATCTTTTTTTAGAGGTTTTTAAATCATTTAAAAATTCTATCATAATATTTGCTGATTAATCTTCAATAAGCCTAAGCCAGAACATGGCTGGCCAATCTGTACAAGCCCGAGATCTAAAATTAAATCCTTAAATTCCCTCATCCTAAGACTCCAGTTAAATTTACAAATTTCAAACCCGCCAGCTATCTGCAAATGCAAGAACAATAAGTGATTTTTAGCTTTCAATAAGGCTTTGTACAAAACAAATTCATGGAAATACCACATGTCTGTTTTTAATAAGGAAATCTTAAACATAAAAATAAGTTCTAAATTATCCTTATATTTTAACACAAAACGGCAATTAACACAAGGAAAGGCGTTGACTTTGCTCCTAGTTTTTACTAGAATGATCTAGTGGACATCTGTGGGGTTAATTGATGTCCCGCCAATTATTGCTTTCTTTTGGAAGCAATTTTTTTATAGTATTCACACAAAACCTCCATACCCCTTAAAAAATTCTTCACACTCAAACACTCATTCGGCCCATGTATATTATCGGTTTCTAAACCAAATCCTAAAAACACAGTCTCTATATTCATTGCATTTTTAAACAAAGCCCCAATCGGAATACTTCCGCCACATGGCACCAAATATGCCTTCTGCTCAAATACCTCGGTCAAAGTTTCTAAAGCTAACTGCAAATACTGATTTTTGGTATCAGTTGCATAAGGATAATAGTATCCAAATTGCTGAATTCTCACATCAACTTCCTCCGGCACAAACTGCTCCACAAAATCCTTAAAATCCTTTTCTATTTTGGCAGGATCTTGATTCGCAACCAGACGAAAAGAAAATTTCGCCATGCAAGTTCTAGGTATAATTGTCTTAGATCCAGTTTCCGTAAAACCGGATTTAATTCCGTTAATATCAAAACTTGGCCGAATAGTGGCTCCTTCAAAAGGAGTATAACCCTGCTCCTGAGCGCTTGTAGATATTGCAAAATTATCCAAGACCTTTTGGTCAAAACACAATTCATCCACCAGTTGTAAATCTTTTTTAAAGGCCTCATCATATTCTAATACCTGATCGTAAAAACCCGGTAAGGCAATTTTGCCATCCTTGGTTTTAATAGCACTAATCAAATTAGCCATCACATTAGCAGGATTACAAACCATGCCTCCAAAAACTCCTGAGTGCAAATCCATCTTGGCTACTGACAAATTCACCTCTGCCAACATAGCCCCTCGCACACTAGAAGTAATTCCAGGGATATCCTCGGCAACCATAGATGTATCCGAAACCACTACCACATCAGCTTTTAACTTTTCTAAATTATTTTGCAAAAAACCCTCTAAATTCTCCGATCCAGACTCCTCCTCCCCTTCGAATATAATTTTAAAATTAACTTGTTTAAAATTTTCCAAAGCTAAAATTTTCAAGGCATAAGCCTGTATCATAACCTGGCCCTTATCATCTGAGGTACCTCTGCCTATCATATTGCCATCCTTCTCAATTAAAGTAAAAGGCTCACTCTCCCATCCTGGCTCATCAGCTGGCATCACGTCATAATGACCATAAATCAAAACCGTTGGCAAACTAGGATCATGCAATTTTTCTGCATAAACTATAGGCATCCCAGGTGTTTGGTGCATTTCTACCTGAAAATCAATTTGCTGCAAAAAATTCTGCAAAAACTCCGCCGCCTTCACACATTCCGGCTTATATTTCGGATCTAAACTCAAACTTTTAATCGCAATTAATTCCTTTAAATCCTGAATTGCCTGCGCAGCTAACTCCTTGGTAACACGCTTACTTTCGTAGGGATAAGACATATTTAATAGTTAAATTATTTTGCAAATGTTTTTGTTCAAAAGGTGTTTTAATCAACAAGTTCTCATCCAAGTCCTTATTATTATAAAGATCTACATAACATTGTCCAATTTCAAATTCACTACAAGCCTTTAATTCCTCTAAAGTAAAATCATATAAACCCTGACTATCTGTCTTAATATGCAACAAACCCCGGCCTTTCAAAAGCTTCGCATATTTTTCTAAAAAATGCTGCGCAGTCAAACGCTTATTCGACTTGGAAGGCTTCGGATGTGGATCTGCAAAAGTTATCCAAATTTCCTCTATCGTGTTAGCTTCAAAATACTCTAACAAGTCCAAAATATGCATATTAATAAAATAAGCATTGGTTAAACCCTCATTCTTGGCAATTCGAGCTGCATAACCCAATCTATCTGCCTTCACATCTATGCCTATAAATAATTTCTGGGGAAATCTTTTAGCCAGCTCAATCACATAAGCCCCCTTGCCACAGGCTAATTCTAAAACTACAGGCTGCAGATTATCTTGCATGAATTTCTGAAAATTCAAACTATCATTAAAAACCAAATTAGAAGTTCTAGCATAATCACTCATAATCAATTTCTTTCTTACCATATTTCTACGTTAATTATTAACAGCCAACTGGCCACAAGCAGCTTGGATGTCCTCTCCCATGGTTTTTCTTTGAGTCACATCTATACCCTTTTTTAAAATAATGTGTTTAAACTCTTCTATGGTGTCTCTTTGACTAGGCATAAAATCCTGGCCCTGCACCTTATTTAAAGGAATCACATTAATCTTAGCCCGGCCAAACTTCCTCACATACTCTGCCAATTCCTGGGCATGTTCTTGACTATCATTAACTCCTGCAATCAATGTATATTCAAACGTCACCTGTAAACGATTAGACTTAAATTTAGCAAAGTACTTACGCGACCAATCTAACAATTTTTGATGGAATTTTGAAACAGTAGTCGGAACAATAGCACGCCTTTTTTTAGGATCAGCTGAATGCAAAGAAATAGCAATACGTACATTTGGCCATTTCTCATCAGTTAAAATACGTTCTAAAGCCGGGATCACACCCACCGTAGAAACAGTAATTCTAGTTGGGCCCAACAATTTTAAATCTAACAAAACATTGATAGCATTCCGCACATTAATATAATTTGCCAAAGGCTCACCCATGCCCATAAAAACCATATTCAATATTTTTCGATCAAGCTTTTTCTTGGCAATAAAATTTGCCCAAAACCTATATTGCGCCAAAATTTCTAAACTAGTTAAACTACGCTTCAAACCCATCGTGCCGGTTGCACAAAAAGTACAAGCCATGGCACAACCCACCTGTGAAGAAACACAAATAGTATAGGCTCCACGAGAATTTTCCATCAAAACCGATTCAATTTTCAAACCATCTACGGTCTCTAACACAGCCTTAAAAGTGTCTCCGGCCTTGGCTGCAAACACCTTAGCCTGCACAAACACCTCCCAAGACAAATTCTGAGCTAAACTTTGCCTTTCTTCCTTAGAAAAATTTGTAAAATCCTCAAAGGAATTGTTATTCAAGTCCATAAAAGCCTGATAAAACAGTCGAGTTTTAAAAGCCTGAAAAGTTCCTAAAAGCTGATCTAAATTCATGCTATTGTTTAGCTAACATTGCATCAACAATTAAACCAGGCACGGCCCCATTTGTCAAACAATTGATTGCAATAAAATTACAAGGAGAGTTCCCTTCAATCAATCGAAAATCCCGTTTATTTATCAAAACATCCACTCCTATCAAATCTGCCCCTCTCAATCTTGCATATTTTAAACAAGAGTCCAAAATATCTGCCCGAACCTTGACTAAGCGAGTAGCCCGCAATCCTCTAGCATGCTGTACATTCGTTCTAAAATCTACCTTCGAAGCATCAATTTCCATAGCTGCAATAAATTTATTAAAGGCAATTAAAACCCTTAACTGAGAAGTATGCGCAAAAAACTCCTTTAATTGCAAATTTATAAAACCATTAGCCAACAAAAAATCCAATTTAGAACGCAAGCCCTCCTTAGAATCTACCTTGATAACACCCACGCCATTAGAATTGCTATTCTCCTTTACTATTAATGGAAATCCTCCCAAGGCCTCAACTTGCTTATCCAAGAGGTCTAAATCCTTACTTATAAACTCCACGGTCTTTACAAAATTCAACTTGCTCACATCCAAAGTACTGTCTAACACAGATCGTAAAATATAACTAAAACCGTCAAAATCCTTTTTTGGCCTAATAAAAGCATCCAATTTTAAACTTAAAACATCAGAAGTTAAACGTAAAATCTTATATTCCTGATTTTTCTTAAAACTCAATTCATCAAACACATTCGGATTCAAGATTTCATAATCTATAGTTCTCTGCTCAAAAACATCTTCAAACAAAGCGACACGTCTTTGTATATCTGACTTTATCAGTGGGTTAGCAATAAGGTATATCTTCATAGTAAAAACTTACACCCAGATATTAGACACTATCTTACAAAAAGCAAGTCCAAATCTAAACCACGCACTCCCTGAATCCACATTTGACATTAGAAGACAATAATTTAAAATAAAGTTATGAAAATTATCTTCAAATTCAAACTTATTCATTTTTTAACTGGTTTGTATTTTCACATTCCAATTATCAGTTTTTATTTACTATCTAATCACATCAGTCTCTCCGCAATTTTTATTTCTCAGGTCTTTTATGCACTAGGCATGCTACTTTTTGAAGTGCCTCTCGGCATCTTTGCAGACCAAAAAGGCCATCAAAAAGCCATTCAACTAGCCTATGCCCTAGACGCCTTGGCCATATTTGGGCTCATTTTCTTTCCTACTCTTAGCTTTTTGTATATCAGTTATTTTGTTCGAGGTATAGCAGGCGCAGCCAACAGTGGCTCCATAGAAACCATGATATACAACGCCGACGAAAAAAAATTCACCAAAAATCTAAGCTCCTGCTTCGCACTAGAAGAAATTGGCAGCATACTCGCCTTCATCATTGCCGGTGTCATATATTATTACTTCGACGCTCTTAGCTTTAAAGCGCTATTACTCATGACCTGTCTAGCTCAAATGTGCAATTATCTAATTAGCCTGAGCCTACCAAAAGTCCAAAGCTGTAAAGCCATTGAAACTGGCATTCATAGTTTGAAAATATTCAAAAACTCCAAGCAACTAATTCACCAAAATCCAATTATTAAACACATTCTTATTCTCAGCCTCTGTTCGCTACCTCTACAACAAATTTTAGAATTTGCCTATCCTATTCAAATGAAAAGTGCCCAAGTCAATAACTTCTTCATTGGCTCCGCCATCTCTATAAGTTTAGGGCTCTATATCATTTTTATACATAATATTCATAAATTTGATAAATTTAATATTCAAACCCTTACCATATGCAAAAACATATTCTATGCCAGCCTGCTCTTTATATTTGCCCTAAGCCAAAACCCTTATTTCAGCTTTCTCAGCTTCATACTCTTATTTAGCATCAAAGACATACTCAGTCCCTTATACAAAAATAGCATCAATAAACTATCCGACAATTCCAATCGCGCCACAGTTATGTCCCTCATCTCATTATACAAATATATCGGCCTCATAATCATGCGACTAACCATGGGACTAGTCGTCTTTTATAGCAGCAATAGCATAGGACTAGTAAGCCTAGCCAGCTACGCCCTACTCGGAATTATTATAATTTGGATAAGTCAAAACTCCATCAAGCTTCCAAATCTAAATCTGCATAAGAAAATAAAACCTTAAAAGGCACACACCATACCAACACCTTATTATACTTAACTAAATCTACATCCGGAGGCAAAGTATAATTCACACTGCCCTTAGTGGCCTTAATTTCCCCTAAATCAATAAATTCATCGGCCTGCAAATTCGTAGCCAAATAAATATGTAAATTCGGCCCATTCACTGTCTCAAAATCCTCAAACCGTAAAATTTGGGTCTGTTCATCCTGCAAAAGCACAGCCCGCCCCAAAACCTCATGCGCCTGCGCCTGAAAGTCTGCCTGGGCTAACAGAGCCTGCTCAATCCGCTGCTGAGCCACCACAGGCGCCAGTTCATGCACCTCCACCACTCGCCACAATGGAGACAACAAATAATATGCCACCGCCAATACACACACAGCCAAAACTGTCAGGACCCTAGATTTTAAATTCATATTAATTAATCAAGAAACTACAATCATACTTTAAACTAAAAACCAATCGGTGGCAAACCCCAAAAATTTACCTTTTTTTTAACAAATTAATAACTTCCTCATCCTCAGTCTGCGCAAAATCTTTGTAAAAAGCTCCTAGCGCCTCAAAATAAGCCGGGGCCTCTAAGTAAAAAACTGCATCAACTTCCTGCTGCAATTTGCTTAAAGTATCCTGCGCCACCACCGGCACCGCCACTATAATTTGGCAAGCCCCCCTAGCCTTCACAGATGCTATAGCCGCCCTCATCGTAAATCCAGTAGCTATGCCATCATCCACCAAAATCACCCTTTTACCTTTTAATTCTAATGCAGCCCGTCCCGCTCTATATACCTGCAAACGCCGCTGTGCTTCTACTGTTTCTAAAGCAATCTGCTCCTCAACATAAGCCGCATCAATTTGAGCATTTTCTAACAAATCCTCATCAAAAATACCCATGCCTCTTTGGTCAATCGCACCAATTGCATATTCAGGATTGTTAGGCCAGGCTATTTTACGAGTAACCAAAATATCTAAAGATAAACCTAAGGCTCTAGCCACCTCATAGGCCAAAATAACTCCACCTCTTGGCAAACCTAACACAATCACATCCTCTTGATCTTGAAAATCATGCAATATTTGCGCTAATTGTATTCCGGCCTGTCTACGATCCTGAAACATCATAAATTCAAATCAATTTGCAATCATTATAACACACCTTAATCCCATAGAAATTTAAGTAAAAATTTTCCTAGTCAAGGCATACACAGAATCCAAATTCAAACTTTGAAATTTAAAAATAGAAACTCTACTCAAAAACAAAAGCTTCCACCTGCTCAATCACCTGCTCCGTATTTTCATAAACCACCCCCTGTATCCCAAAAGTATTGGCCACGTCAATATTTTTGGGAGTATCATCAATAAACATAATGTCAGTGGGGTCAAAATCTAACTTTTCTAATATAGAAACATAAATTTGTGGATCCGGCTTCACTAATCCTAGATCCGATGAAGTAAAAATAAAATCAAACAGCTCAAGCTTATCCTGCATAATTCGCTCCAACATCGAACTATGAATGTTAGTTAACAAACCAAGCTTACAGTTTGACTGCAAAGCCTCTCGAATATAATCTAACAATTTGGTATTAATCTGCGGTATAGCTTTTGCAAAATCCCAAATATCATCTTCACTAACGCCAGCCCTTTCAGCAACCTGAGCAACAAGCTCTGCTTCAGATAACACCCCCAGATCCAAAGGGTCCAATTTCGCCTTCCATTCAGGCAGTTCCTCTGCCGGAAGAAAACGCGCAAACA
>CAZFPD010000010.1:0-17072 GCA_964521035.1 uncultured Candidatus Peribacteria bacterium | reverse complement strand
ACTTGTGACTTGCCTGCCCTGAGACTTTGGGCACTAAATTTGAGCCCGTCCAGGACAAATTGCTATAAAAACCCTGTGTTTTTAAATAGTGATATAGGGCTTGCGGATTTTGGGTTTTAATTGGATAAAATAAGCCTTGCGGGGTATCTTCAGAAATAAATTTTAAATTCTTTTTTAGGTGTTTTTTATATAATTGAAAAAGTTTTTTGCGATGCTGATAGTGACAGGGAAATTCTGAGAAGGCCCTAGCACAAATTTTGGCCTGGGAGTTGGCTAGGCTAAAATATTGAATTTGCTTGAGTTGCGAGAGTTTTTCGAAGTTGGACACCTGTCTCAAGGCTGGCGAGTTGAATTTTAATAACTTGGCAATTAAAACTCCAAGCTTCAGGGCATATAACTTTAAGGCTAAATAACTTAATATACTTCTTATGTGGGATACTTTTATAAGCCACAGGCTTAGCTTATGCAAGTCAGTTTCAATCTTCAATTGGGTCCTATTAATTAAAGCCCCTCCATAACTTGAGGCAAATAATTTGTTGGCCCCAAAACTTAGCAAAACAAAATCTCCTATATCTCCCGACTTAGGATTGTGAAAGCTGTGTGCCAAGTCCTCCAATATCAAAACTTGGTTTTGTTTAAGAGATGGGAGTAAACTTTGAATAGCTTGATGTTGGCCGAAGGTATGCTGCAAGAAAAACAAAAGAGTTTGCGGCTTGATTGCGGCCTTGGCTTGCTTCAGATCCAAATCTAGGCTGCCCGGCTTAGAGTCTATCAATATGGCTTTTAATCCTGCTTTATGTACGGCGTTAAGTACAACTCTGCAGGTGTAGGCTGGCAATATAACTTGGTTTTTTTTAGGAAATTCTCTTTTTAGTTTGATTAAGAGTTTGTAAATCAAGGCGCGAGCATGCCAGGCAAGCAGCACCTGCTGTGTCTTCGGAAAATATGCTGCTAACTGGGCTTTTAATTTTTCTGGAGCTTGGCTGGAATTCCAAAACAAGCACTTGATTTCCTGTAAACAAGCTACAAGGCTAAGATTGGGATTTAATACGGCGAAGACTTTACGAAACATACTGATCAATTAAATCTGTAATTTTTTGATATTGTCGGCCCGCCACATAGACCAAATCTTGCTGCTGGCAATGCTCTTGAATAAAGAGTGTCTGCTCTTTGAGTCCTGCTAAGGTATGAATTTTAGGATCTTGGAAGGTTCTTGCTATACTTTTTGTAAGCAAAACTTGGTCAAAAATTTGGACTGCCTTTTGTAATAGCTTATCATGGGTGGCCTGAGTTATGCTACCTAACTCTTGAAAGCCTGAGAAAATCAACATTTTCTTTTGCTTTGGATAATGCTCTTGAATGATGTCGAGCATAGTGTGGACGCCCCGGCTAGTGCAATTATAGGTATCTAATATAAATTGGGGATGCTTGCCCTTCAGACTCATGGAATTTGGACAAACTGATGGAGTTAATAAACTCTTTTGAATTTGCTTAGGTGAAATTGCTAAATCTAGTGCTAATTTAATGGCTAGATATAAGTTGGCTTCCAAATGTGGCGCAAAGCCCTTCAGCTTAAAGTGTGTGGAGTCTATCTTAATCTGAAGGCTGGGTAAGCGAGTTAGTAATTGAAAGTCTGGATTGCTTTTTAAAAAACTAATCACAGGATGCTTGGTCTTAATATGTTCAAAGATAGTCTTTGGGATGTGCTCCAGATTTAATAGGATTTTGGCCTTGGGTTTCAGCTTAGAAAAAATTTCGGCTTTGGCCTGAAGTAAGTTAGCTTGATTTTTAAATAAGGCTAAGTGTTGGTCACTAACAGCGGTTAAAACAGCATAATCTAGAGGTAGCATCTGTAGTACCTTCTTAATTTCACCCTTTTTATAGGCCCCCATTTCTAGGATTAAAACTTCATGCTTAGGATTGAGTTGCTTTAAAATCATTCTAGCTATGCCAATTTCTGTGTTTAAATTTCCCTGGGTGCATAAAACCCTATACTGAGTGCTGACAAACTGCTGAATAAAATTTTTCGTAGAGGATTTGCCAAAGGAACCGGTAACTCCGATGACTTTCAGGTCTTTAAATTGTAGGAGTTTCTTTTTGGCAGCTCTGATATAATACTCCTTCAGTAGGTAATTGAGTGGAATTAGGGGTAAGATTAGGCCTAAGCAAAGAATTAAACTGAGCCCGTAACTTAAGATGACAGAAATTTGGCTAGCTATAGCCAAATGCAGGCAGGCCAGTAAGGCTATAATGGTTAAAACTTTCTTGGTGAATTTGGGTCTAAAGAGACCTATCCTTTTGGAATTCCATAAACCTAATAAGATAGCTAGGCTCAAGTAAGGACTATTGAAAAAGTAATATGCAGTAATTAAACACAGCAAAAAGCTGACTAAGGATAATTTGTTAAACAGTTTTTTCAGTCCTGATTCAAATTTAATGAAGCAGATGATACGATCAATTCGGAAATTTTTAATTTGCAAAAAGTGCAAATATTTAAGACTTTGCACGCTGAGTAAGAAATATAAGAGCAGTAGATTAATTTTTTGAATAAAACGCGGTGGCTAATTGATACATTTTTTGCGGATGGTGAATGTGTAGGCCATGATTGGCTCCCCTTATAGTAGACAATTTTGCGTTTTTTAGCAAGGCCTCAAGCTGATGTGCCATATACAGAGGCGTGTATGTATCTTGGGTGCCATAAATCAGGAGGCTTGGTGTTTGAATTTTTTGATAATTGCTAGTGAGATCTTCTCGGATTACTCTTTGAAATACTGCCTGCAGCTTGGGATCGGAAATGGCCTGATAATCTGAAGAGGACAGTAATCTGCGGCCAAGTTTTTTGAGCCAGCTAATGCCTTTTAAGAAACTTCCGTAGCGACTGAGTGCCCTCTTGATTTTTTCTAGGTAATTCAGCCGATATGGTAGGCCGGCGGCGCCAAGCAATACTACTCTTTTAATTGGGATGTTAAGTTCCGACATTAAGAGGCAGCTTATTTTGCAGCCGTAAGAATGCGCTAGAATTAAGTCAATGGCTTGGTGCTGTTTGGCAAAAAAATCTAAAAAACTTTTGACATAGCGGGCATAGCCTAGGGTGTCACGAATCTGATTTAAAGGGGGGGCGTCGAGTCCTGGAAGTTCGAGAAATATCCAGGTGAAGTCTTGGTCAGATGAAGCAATTTTCAAAAACTTTTGCCAGGACTTTTCAGTATTAAAACCCCAGCCATGTAAGATGAGCACTGGTCTGGGTCCTTTGCCGTAACTTTGGTATGAAAATCTATTTGGCATACTGCTTGTAACTTATATTAATATTGTCTTTGTTGGCAGGTAGAGTTGGTGACCAGAAGGGATGGATCTGAATCTCTAATACCCGAAGATCACGGTGTTTGTCAAGCTCAGTTTTGGCCTGGTCGACTGTTAAATTTGTGATTAGGGATTTTTGATAATCGAATTCCTGTTTAGCTGCAATCTGCTTGGTATCAAAGGTTTCGGTTGCAAATACGTTAAAAATCAATTGTTCTACCTGATTGGCTCCTTCACTTAAGGCACTCGTCTTATCTAGGTTAATATTTTTAAAATCTATACTAGATAGGGTGTAATTGGGAGTGGTTTGCTTACGGAGAAAGGTTTTGATCAGCTTAAATAACTTACTTTGATCTACTAAGCTGATAGCAATTTTAGGCTTTATGGTTAGCTGATATGTGCCATCCTGCTCAAGAGATTGAGTGTTTGTTTCGTGGCTGATTTCTAGGATGTCTATAAAAGAATCATGATTTAGGAGTGTGAAATTGGTGTTGATATTCTGCGCCTGCAGGTGCTCTTTAATATATTCAAAACTATTTTGCTGAAAGTCTGTTGTGGCAAAATCTAGGGAGGAGGCCAGCTCTAAATTACTGAGTTGATAACTGTGCTTGGAGCTCATATTGGGAATTGCTTGTTCTAGTTGGATATAGGCTTTGGGCTGAGAAACATGTGTGATTTTGGTGCCAGATTTTAAACCTATATTCTGTCCTACATAGGCTTCGGCCTGGCTGTATAGATCAGGTTTAATTTGCAAGCTGGCTAGGCCTGGCTCTTCTGGGGAGCTAGCTGGGGCCACGCTGATAAAATTTTGATTGCGATATTTGAGCCCCCTCTCCGAAATAAAGGCTGTGAATGGTTTGAACTCAATTGGTTCGGTAGAGAAATTGAAAATTGTAGCCTGATAGCTTGGTACGGAATGCGGTCTGACCTTTTGTTTGGCCTGGAAGGCATACGTTTTTTGTAGGTTTTGGATGAGTTCTGGCTTGAGTTGCAGGCTGGTAGGCTGGTTTTGATTGAGATTGAGTTTAATTACCTGTTCAATCCGGTTGGATCGTGGCTCAAATACTATTTCGGCCTTGGGATTGGTGATGTATATGGTAAAAGACAAAATGGCAAGTACGAAAATGCCCAGCCTCAGCATTTGGTTGAAACTGAAATGCAGTTTTAAAAACAAGGGGTTTTTTTTCCAAAAAAGCAGTATGTCCTTTAGAAAATTCCATTCTTGGTTAGGAGTAAGGACTTCGTTTTGAACATAATTGGTGTTGATCGTATTGATTTTGGCAATTTTACTCACATCGAGATTAAAAGGACGTAGCAATAAGTAAATTGAGCGACTGTAGGTTTGGAAACTGATTGGGATTTTTAATTCCTGGATTAGGGTTTGAATGATGCGAATTTTGGAAATGTCAAATTCGCTAAGTTCAGTTTTGGCTAGCTTAAAAATTAATTGTAGGTTGGGCTTACGGGCCTTGAGTTTTTTGGCAATGGCTCGATAATCAAAGGGGTTAATTGTAAAATCTAAATCTAAATATACCTTTTGAACCGCTGCTTTGTGAAAAAGAGCCATCTAATAAGTTAAACTATAAACTTTGAGGGTTTTTTGGAGTTGCGCATCAATATTGTATGAGGGTGAATTGCTGCTGGCGTCCAGAAACTTTTTGAAACTGTAAATATTGTTGTATATGCTAAATTGAGAATCTAGCAAATCGGAGAGATGGTGGATTTTGAAATCACCTGGTAGGGCATATAGTTTCGTGAGTAGTTCAGGAATAAAGCTGCCGCCGCCGGTTAAAATCAAGGTTTGATCTGGGTGCAACATTATTTTTTCCATAAATTCTCGACTGAACTTGCGACAGGCCTGTTGACAAATCTCAAGCTGCTTGGAGTTGAGCGTTTTGGGGTGTTTGAGATAATCCAGCGCCATTTCGAAGGCTGGTGTGCGGCTAACATTGGAATATTCCTGAATGTAATTAAGTAAATCGTCAAATCCATATTGCACGACAGCTTTTTGCGCAATGGCCTTTTTTTGAATACTAAATAGCACAGAGGTGAAATGCCCAATATCTAGCAGTTGATAATTTTTAGGTATTAAGTTGAGCAAGGCGATCTGGTCTGGATATAAACTGATTTGCGTGTTACTAAAAGCCTTTTTGAGTTTGTCGAACTCAATTATTTTAGAGTTGAGACTATATAGTTTCAGACTAGGCTTGCTTTTATTAAATTTCGAATAAAAATAAGATCCGGATAAATTTTGGATAACATTTTCCATTTCCACTAGTAGGCCCTCGTTGCCTTTGCCTTGCTGCAAATCTAGCTCTTTTTCCAGAAAGTATTTGTCGGACAAAAAAATGTGGGCTGTGTTTAAGCCTCTGCTATCGAAGAAGTGATTAATATCGGCTAGGTCATTTTCGAGCTGATTAATTTCTACCTCGTTAAAATCCAGGCATTGCCCTGAGTCGACAATGGTGTATTTAATGAATTTGGAACCCAGATCAACTATTCCGAATTTTGCCATGCGCAGCTTTTATAGTAGATTTATTTTACACTGATTCTATAGGATTTGAAATTGCTTGAATTGCTAAAATATGATACAATTAAATGATCAGACTTGAAATTTTGATGACAAACTTAAATTTAAGATGTATATTGCTTGTAGATTCCTCTTACAAAACTTAATTATTAATTTAAAAAATGAATAAATTCTATATCTTCCTCAATATTTTTATCATTGCCTTGGCTACTGGATTTGCAGCTGTGGATCCTCCTGCAGGGGCTGTCAGTCCTAATTTTAGTGATGTGACTGTGGAAGGAGAATTAAAGGTGGAAGGAGAATTAAAAACCAATACTATTTCCAGCGATGATGCAGCGGACGGGCTTACCAGGATAGAAAATGGCATAGTGGTTTCGGGCCAGGTGGGAGCCCAATCTGTAGGAGCTGCTGAGGCTCAATTTGGGCAGCTGAATGGTGATACTACTGTGAAGGGTCAGCTCAATGTCGATAGAATCTCAAACGACAATAGCCTTGATGGAAAAATTCTTATTGGCAATGACGTCTTAATCGATAATCTGAGAGATTTAGCAGTACAAGGTCGTCTCACTGCTAATAATATTCAAACAAATGGGCTTATCTCAACTTTTCAAGTGGGCGGATTTCATGTCCGGCGGGATATTATCTACAAATATGAACTATCTCCCTTTCTAGATGGATTTACGGAAAACAATGCCCAACGGTGGGCTTTTGTTGAAACTAGTTCTTGCGGAGCATACTCTGCGTTAAGTTGCGAACTGTATCCTATGCCATCCCTTGAAATCAAGGGAACTACGAAGTCACCACAGGGTTGTTACTTTTTCCTTAAAGATGACAATTTGGATGCTTATAGGGATAATGCCGTTGTAGCTATATCATATACTACTTGCTTCGCGCCAACTGGCGCTTTTCATCATGAATATGTAGAGATACCACCAGAAGAACCACCAGAAGATTAATTTTTAAATCCACTCTCACAAATCATTTTTAAATCAGAGGCATGGAGCTTGTCGCACAGTTTTCGGTTTTGTTTGTCTCCAATTAGAGTTAAGGTCACCTGGTCTTCACAATCACGTTTCAATTGCTCGTCTTCTATTTTTTGACATAATTTATAATCCTTTGATTCTGAAGCAGAATTTAAAATATTTATAAGCTTATTATTTTTTTCGTTTTGCGCTTCAAGCTCTATTTGCAAATTATTTTCATCTTCATTTGCTACACTTGGCTTTGTACTAGCTTCTTGACTTAGCTCTTCTACTTTTTCTTCATTTAAAGGGGGTTGAAGCTTGGTGTTTTTTGAAAAAATTCCGCATCCGCTTAAAAAGAAAATGCTAAGGAAGGCTATGGTTTGTTTGGTTTGCATATATTTATAAATTAAAGTCCAAATTTTTTGCGAATTTCTTCTTGTTTTTTTAGTTCTTCGGCTTTTAGGGCGTCTTGCTGGAGATCATGTTCGATGGATTCCCAGTCTAGGGCGTGTTTTTTGGCCAGCCTTTCTAATTCTGGCACATTTTTTTCAGGTAATTTTGCGAATTCCTGCTCCTCGTCTTGGAAAATACGAATTAATTCATTGATTTGAAAATCACTTAAACTGGGAAAGGAATTAATAATGCGCAATTTTTCAGCCTTCGAAAGAGAAATGGATTGGGCGAGCAGTTTCAAAAAGCGATCTGTATCGATACTGGGGTTGTTGCTATGAATTGTGACTTTTATATTCTGCAAATCTATCAGGGTACCTAGCTTGAAATTGGCCGGCTTAGGCGGTTCCGCTGGCGCTTGCTGAGCTCCTGCTGCTGCGGGGGCTTGACCATAGGGCATGTTAGGGTGGGCTCCCGCCGGAATAGCTTGCCCCGGTATGACTTGTGGCTGGATGGGCGGAGCACCCTGGCTTGGTGGCGCTTGGGTATGAGGAATGGGCTGAACTCCCATTGGAGCAGCTTGAGGTTGGGCAGCTTGTGGCTGGATTGGCGGAGCGGCCTGGATTGGTTGCGCTTGGGTATGAGGAATGGGCTGGGCTCCCATTGGAGCGGCCTGAGTTGGCTGAGCTTGAGGTGGTGCAGCTTGTGGATGGATGGGTGGAGCGGCCTGGATTGGTGGCGCTTGGGTATGAGGAATGGGCTGGGCTCCCGCTGGCGCGGCCTGCGTTGGCTGAGCTTGAGGTTGGGCAGCTGGGCTGGGAGTGGGGCCGAATCCAAAGGGATCAAAGGGATCGTAGGTGTTAAAACCCTGGTTAGAATTTTGACCCAGGTTTTGATTGTTTTGGTTTGGATCCACCTGATTCATACAAGAATTTAGATTAATTATAATTTAGCACAGGGCTTTCGCAAATGCAATCTGCTTTAAGGATATAATTAATGGGCGTGTCAATTCAAGCTTGGCAAATTCCCTGCTACAATATTTTTAATTTAGCCCAAGATCCATGGAAGGCAGAATTGTAGTGTTTACCGGTCCTATGAGCTCAGGCAAAACTACTGCCCTTTTAAATACAATTGAAAGATACATGATACGAGAAATTCCGACCGTGGTTTTCAAGCCAAAATTTGATACGCGCTACGGAGAGGATAGCGTCTGTACTCATGATAAGAAATACAATCATAAATGTATTAACGTCCAAAATGCCAAGCAAATTCTGCAACACGTGCAAGATATCCAAGTTGTGGGTATAGATGAGGCTATGATGTTAGACTCTGAATTGGTCCAGGTTTCTCAGTATTTGCGTGCTTCGGGCCGGAAGGTCTATATTTCAACTTTGGATATGGATTACAAGATGGAACCTTTCTTGTTTTCAGATGGCAAATCTAATATAGGAGGGCTTTTAGCGATTGCCAATCGCGTGGTAAAATTTCAGGCAGTTTGTACCCAGCGCAACCATAAGGGCTTAGTGAACGGCACTGATGCCCATTTCACCAAGCGCACCTCATCCTCTGTGAATTTACTGGAAGTTGGAGGCCTAGAAAGTTACACTCCGGTTAGCTTGAAATTTCATCCCCGGCTGGACTTTTACAAAAATTTATATTATTAAACTTGACACTTAGCAAGCCTCTACTTATAATATAGGTGTGAATTAAAAAACATCAGATGAGGAAACTTTGCAAGATGTGCTCGTACCAATACAAAAATAAGTATTGTGCTGTTTGCCAAAAGGATCTAGTGGCAAATTTTGACTTGCAGCTTGAAAACTTACCTTCCAGCCATTTACATTCCCTGATTTATTTTGGGCTCTTTCACGATGTGGCCATGCAATATATTTATAAGGGCAAATATGAATTTCACAAGGAGTTTTTTCATAACATTGGCTTATATATGGCCAGCCAAATTCGTAGCCTACCTCGCAATTCTCTGGTGAGTTACGTGCCTTCCACCTGGATGCGGTATTGTATGCGGGGCTTTAATCCTTCTAAGGTTTTGGCTCAGGAGTTAGCTGCTTATACCGAGTCTAGCTTTGCCAAGGGCTTTAAAAGGGTGCGTCCCCATAAAAGCTTAGTTGAGATGAATCGCGCTGATCGTATGCATTACTGCTCTGTGAGTTTTGATATTTTTAATAGACGAGCCTTACTAGAATGTAAGAATCTGTTTTTGGTAGATGATGTCTATACTACGGGAGGAACTTTGGAGGCCTTGGCGAGACTGGCCTTAGAAATTAATCCGGGTTTAAAAATTACTGGAATCTGTTTTGTAAAAACTCCCTTAAAGAATATTCATAGCCTAAGTCAAATAAATCCGACTGCTGTATTATTATAGATTTGATAATTGTATAAATTTTACTTAAGATACAGATATTGAATCTTGATTATATGAAAATTGCTATTATACATGAGTTTTTGTGCTCCGTGGGAGGTGCTGAGAAGGTTTTGCAGGCCTTGTTAAAAATTTACCCACAGGCGGATGTATATAGTTTGCTGGCTGAAGATGAGGTAGTCAAAAAACTGCAAATTAAAAACTTACACCGAAGTGCCCTACATAAACTGCCTGGTTTTTTAAGGAGGCGCACTAAGTTCTGGCTCCCCTTTTTCCCTTATTTAGTTGAGGACTTTGACTTAAACGAATATGATTTAGTGATTAGTAGCTCTAATTCCTTTGCGCATGGAGTATTAACTAGGCCCGAATGTCTGCATGTTTGCTATTACCACTCTCCTATGAGATATGTGTGGGACAGTTACTTTAGTTACCTAAAAGATATGAATTTGAATTTTTTTGTGCAGTACTTTGCCAAAAAGATCCTCTATAAAATTCGCAATTGGGATTTCATTGCAAGCTTCAGACCGGATTATCGAATTGCCAATTCTCAGACTGTGGCCCAGAGAATCTTAAAATACTATAACAAGTCGACGGACAAGGTCATCTTTCCTCCGGTGGAAATTGCTAGGCAGAATTTTAATCCTGCCAAGCGCCAGGATTACTATGTGATTATTGCTAGATTATCTCCATATAAACGAATTGATCAGGCTATTTTGGCTTGCAATCAACTCAAACTTAAATTGAAGATAGCCGGGACTGGCAAAGATTTGGCTCGGCTCCAGGGTCTGGCCTCTTCCCAGATTGAATTTTTAGGAGAAATTACCGAGGCACAAAAGTTTGATTTGTTAAAAAATGCGAAAGCCTTTTTGTTCCCCGGAATAGATGACTTTGGAATTGCCCCAGTAGAAGCGATGAGTACCGGTACACCCGTGATTGCCTTCCAAAAAGGCGGGGCCAGTGAAACGGTAATTCATAAGCAAAGTGGGATTTTGTATCCTGAGCAAACTGTAGCGGGTCTGAGCAAGGCCATGCAAGAATTTGAAGCCATGCAGGCTAAATTTAAGCCAGAATTGATTTATAAACAGGCTGAGCAGTTTGGGCAGCAGCGTTTTGAAAAAGAATTTAAACATTTTATTGATGAGCTTATATCGAAAACATAGGCCCCAGGCTTTTGAGCAAATTGTTGGACAAGAAGCCATAGTGCAAACACTCAGTAACGCGGTGGCTGCCTCTCATATTGGCCACAGTTACCTGTTTTGTGGGCCCAGAGGCACGGGTAAAACGAGTACTGCTAGAATAATTGCCAAATGCCTGAATTGCGAGCAGCAGGATGCAAAGACCAGTAGTCCCTGTAATAAATGCGACAGCTGCCAAGCGATTCAAAATGGAAGCCTAACCGATATATTAGAAATTGATGCGGCCTCTAACCGTGGCATAGATGAGGTACGCCAGCTGAAGTACAACCTGCAATTCCCCCCGAGTTACGCTAAAACTAAGGTGTATATTATAGACGAGGTGCACATGCTGACTTTTGAGGCCTTTAACGCACTCTTAAAAACCTTGGAGGAACCACCTGCTTACGCTTATTTTATTTTGGCGACTACAGAATTACATAAGGTGCCTGCCACTATTCAGTCGCGGTGCCAGATCTTTAATTTTACAGAACTCTCCCAGGCCCAATTGGCCGCACACTTATCTGAAGTTTGCAAGCTGGAAAAAATTAAATATCAGATGGATGCTCTAGAATTAATTGCCAAAATGGCCAACGGCGGAGTCCGTGATAGCCTCACCTTACTCGAAAAGCTCCTGAATTTGCCAGAAATAGATCTAGCAAATACTAGTAAACTGCTAGGCTTAAATTTTATGCAAGATGCGAAGGAGTTGGCACAAGCGGTCTTGGATCAAGCAGACCAAGCCGTCTTAGCTATCTGCCAAAAACATAAGGGATCTGGGACGGACCCTAAGGCCTTTGCCAAAGAAGTGCTTGCCAACTGGCAAGAAAGCCTCGAAAAAAGCATACTTAGCTCTGACTCCAAACAGAAACTCTGGATCAGCCAGCTGATTGCTAAATTCCTGGAAGTTGAGGCTAATTTGTCCCACAGTTATTACTACTGGCTGGCCTTTCCTATACTTAGTTCCCTGGCAGGAAGTTCAGAGGCACCTCTTGTGGCTGCGCCCGAGATAGCAGCTAAGCCAAAAGTTCCAGCGCAAAAGCTGCCTGAGCCTGTGTCAGCAGCTAGGCCAAAAGTTCCAGCGCAAAAGCTGCCTGAGCCCGTGTCAGCAGCTAAGCCAAAAGTTCCAGCGCAAAAGCTTCCTGAGCCCGAGATAGCAGCTAAGCCAAAAGTTCCAGCGCAAAAGCTGCCTGAGCCTGAGATAGCAGCTAAGCCAGAAGTTCCAGCGCAAAAGCTTCCTGAGCCCGAGATAGCAGCTAAGCCAGAAGTTCAGCCTAAGCCAAAGATTGTAAGCCAGAGTCCTGCTCCTATCAAAGAAACCGTAGAGCCTGAGCTAGTGGCTAGGCCAAGAAAGCACAAGAGTTCTTTAGATCAGGATGATGTGCAGAAAATGGATGATTTGATTGCCAATTTTGCGGCCTTCAAAAAAAGTGTTGCTTCACCAAAACTCAAACGCCTGCTGGACCAAGCCCAACCAAGGCGGGGTGAGTCGGGCTTGAAACTAGAAATGGAATCAGATTTTTTCTTAAAGCAAATTGACTCAACTGCTACAAAAACAGAACTTGCCAAAATGTTACAGCAGCAACAACTGAATGTAGAGATTGAGTTTGGCCTAAGTTCAAATGCAGCTATGCCTGCCCAAAAATCTAACCAAAAAGCAGCTGAGGTGGCTGAGTTTTTTGGCGGCGAAATAATGGAAGACTAGCTCTTGAGCATATCTATAAATTCCTGCTCGTTAATGGTTTTAACTTGGAGCTTTTCAGCTTTTTGGATCTTAGAACCAGCCTTGAGTCCATAAACTAAAAAATCGGTTTTTTGAGAAAGCGAGCTGGAGGCTTTGCCACCTGCTGCCCGGACCAACTCTTGAGCCTTGCTCCGAGTCATTTTCTGTAAACTACCTGTAAACACAAAGCTTTGGCCAGCAAAATTTTGTTTGGTAGACTGCTGCTCTATGCGAAAGCGGATTCCGGCTTGGCTTAACTTCTTGAGCAGATTTTGGTGCAGGTCTACTTGTATCCAATCCTGAATGCTGCTGGCAATTACGGCTCCTATGCCCTCTATGGCTTGGAGTTCTGCTTGGGAATAGCCTTGCAGGCTGGCTAGCAAATCAGAGGGAGTCTGAATGCTGGCTTGCGAGATTAAAAACTGGGCGATGTCGTAAGAGGCTTTTTCACCTAGATGGCGAATATTTAAGCTAAACAAAAAGGCCGCCAGACTTGGTTGCTTGCTGGCCTGAATACAGTCCAATAGGTTTTGGATTTTCTTGTCTTGAAATCCCGGTAGGCCTTGGAGGTCTGAGGCTTGAATTTGAAATAAATCAGCAGGATCAGAAATCAGCTTTTGCTCCAGCAGGGTTTGGATAATTTTAATGGCTAGCCCATCCATATTCATGGCTTTTTTAGAAACAAAGTGTTTAAAACTGGCTAATTGTAAGGCTGGGCACTGCGGATTGAGGCAGCGGCGGGCCGCCTGCTCCTGGTCTATGCTGACTGGCTGGCCACAAGCAGGGCAAGTTTTCGGAATTTTATATGGCTGCGATTGACTAGGTCGAAGGTCTGTGATGACCTCCACGATTTCCGGGATAATGTCACCGGCCTTTTGTATAATCACGGTGTCGTTAATTCGGATATCTTTTTTGTCTATCTCGTCTTGATTGTGCAAAGTGGCCTTGGATACGATGGAGCCATCGACCAGGGTTGGTTTCAGGATGGCCACTGGAGTTAGAGCGCCCGTTCTGCCAACTTGGACTTGTATATCTAGGATTTGACTGACTTTTTGGCTGGCTGGAAATTTATAGGCCAGGGCGAACCTGGGAGTTTTGACTGTATGCCCCAGCTTGCTATGCCAAGATAAATCTAAGATTTTGATGGCCAGACCGTCTATTTCGTAGGTAAATGTTTCTTTGACTTCTGTAAAATTTTGAATGACTGATTCCAGCTCTTGAACTGAATACACTATATCTAAACGCTTTTGGGTCTCGAAACCCAGGTCCTTTAAGCAATTGAGCAAATCTGCTTGGGTCTTGGGGGCTGGCTGCAGATTGTGCCTGCCTAAATGGTAGGCAAAAAAGTGGAGTTTACGTTTTTTACTAATGCTTGGATCTAACTGTCGGACAGATCCTGCGGCTAGATTTCTTGGGTTGGCATATTTAAAATCACTAGCCTTGTTGATGCTGGCAAAATCGGATTTTTTGATACAAACCTCTCCCGTCACTTCGGCATCTACGGCTTGATTTAGCTGCTTGGGTAGCCCGGCTATCATAGAAACACTGTGAGTAATATCTTCCCCTTCTATGCCATTACCTCGAGTCAGAGCCTTATAAAATTTACCCTTTTTATACCACAAACTCACATTTAGGCCGTCTATTTTGGGCTCGATGCTAAGTGAAAAAAAATGGGTGGGATCTAACTTCAGCTTGCGCTTGGCTTTATCAAAAAAATCGAGGACTTCTTGGACGCTGAAGGCATCAGACAGGGAATATTTCTTGGACCAATGTTTGTGTTTTGAGAACTTTGTGGCCAAGCCCGCCCCGATGTTTTGACTGGGAGAATCTTCGCTGATTAATTCTGGATACTGCTGCTCCATGCTTAGAAGTTCCTGCTTGAATTGGTCTCTTAAACTTTCTGGGAATAAAAGTTGATCATCTAAAAAATAGGCTTTATTCCAAGCCATTAATTTTTCTTTGAGTTGTCGATAGCGTTCTTGGTCCATATTTCTTAAACTTAGGCTCTTTTATTATAGCAAAAATTTTAAATATTTAAATTGTGTAATTGTACTAGCTGTGTTAAAATTATTTTATAATTGTAAGTTGTATGAAAACTCAACATCCAGCCGGAAATCAAGATAATGACACTAAGATCGAAGAGACTTCGCCAGAGTTAAATAAGAAAATGGCTGAACCACCGACTGACACCAAGGGTTTTAGTCCAGAGGAAAAAGCTTTTGTAGATTTAATTTTTAGCTTAGTAGAAAATAAGACTATAGAGCTGCACACTCCAAGCTCATTAATTAATACAGAGATTTACGAGAAGTCTAATGATCAAAAGAAGGGTATGGCAGATCAGACTGCTGTGAACTTTTTGTCTAAGATTAGGGAGTTACTTGACTTGCGAGAAATATCTGGCCAGGAGAAAAATTTTATCAAAGCGACTTATCAGGCCAAGTATTTGGTTTCTATGTTAAAGTATAGAAAAGAAGAATTTGAGAAGCAATATGGAGATATGTTTATAATTTAATCAGGAATTAATATGAATACAACCGATCCTAAGACAAGCGGCGCTGCTGCTGGAGCTGGAGCAGGCTCCGATCCTAAGCCTAAAACAACAGAATTTGATATCCCAGATGTAGTTAAGGAAACCCACCCAAAATTAGTGGAACTCATACTTAAGACAGAATCCATGGATGCCGATGAGAAGCAGTATTGGTTTCATATTTTACCCATTATGAAAGAAGACCAAATCAAGCAGTTAAATACGATTTTAACTAGTGAGCAGGCCAAGCTTTCAGAGATTGAGAAAAAGTATGCTGACCAAGGAACGGCCCCTCAGAAAGCTCCGGCTTCCAATTTTTCTGAAGAACAATTTCAAAAGGACAAGGCTGATTTGGAAAAGGCAGAATCCACTGCAGAAGAAGAAGAAAAGGCCGCAGAATCTAAACTCCTGGAAGATATAGAAAACTTCTAAACTGGCTTGGCTACTACAATTAGTCTTTTAAGGTTAGTGCCCAGTGGGGTGCAGGTTATTAGTGTAAGCCTATTGTCTCCGCTGTCTCCCAGGACAGAGATTTGATCGGGCTGGATTACAAAGCTTTGCTCGACTATGTATCTATATTTTTTCATTTTGTGGTATATAAGGATTTCATCTCCGACTACTACATTATGTAAAACAGCAAACACGTCTTTGAATCTGCCTGGATCCCAAGGGAAATAGGAGGAATGACCAGTGAGTACAAAATTGCCAGACTGATTTGGATCAGGAGTACCAGGATAATGCACCACTCCATATTGCAGGGCTTTTTGAATGTCTGATTCTAGTCCCTGCCAATCTCGCAGACGGAGCTTTTCTTCTGGCACTTCAATAACTGGAACATTTTTGCCTAGTCTTGGGAGTATGATTCTATTGCCTGGCGGAATAATTTCCGCTTGTAAATCTGGGATTTTTAGAGTGGGAGAAGATACAATCACGGGATTGAGCTGGTCTGAGGCCAAACTTTCTAGAGGATTTTGGCTTTCTAAGTTTAAAAATTCTCTAACCCTAAATTCCCACACGCTGTAAAAAGCGTCGAAGTTGAGTATAACTAAGGTGACTCCAAAAATTAAAGCGGCCTTCAGGATAGTGGCCAGGTGATTTTTGAAGCCGGGCTTTTGGTTAATCTTTTGTAAAAAACTAGAGTTAGCTCCGTTTGATTCTGGTTTTTTGGGCTTAGGTTTTTGTTTGGTTTGGCTGCTGGGCTTATCTCGTAAATTTAGAGTATAAATATTGGGTTTGGCAGCAGCTTTTTTGGGTTTTTTTTTGAGTTTTTTGAAAAGATTAGCGGGGTCTGTCTTTTTGGCCCTTGGTTTTTTAGGGCTTGCGTCCGCGGGTTTTTTTTTGAGATGCTTGTGAAATTCGGAATTGGAATCAAAGATTGACGACATAGATAAAATTACGGTTTAATAATATCAAATTAATCTTGTAAAATAAATGAATTTTTTATAAACTTCATTATGTAATATATACTTTATGTTGTCAGCTTCAATTTTTTTATCTTTATTCACCCTGCTCTTAATTTCTATGGGGGTGTATTATTTAGCCAGGCTCATAAGACTCCCTTATACAGTGCTTTTAGTTTTGGTTGGGGTTTTAATGATACCTATTTCCCAACTGCCTTTTCTGAGTTTCTTGTCAGAGTTTAAACTCACGGCAGACCTATTATTTTTTATATTCCTACCTACCCTCATCTTTGAGTCTGCCTATAAGCTCAACACTAAATCCTTGCTCAAGAATAAGTTTTCTATAGGCTTGCTGAGTATCGTAGGTCTGTTGCTTTCCACGGCCTTAATAGCTGTGATAGGCTTTTTTGCTCTCAAATTATTTGGTATCGATATGCCTTGGATTGTGCTCATTTTGTTTGGGTCTATTGTTTCTGCAACTGATCCCGTGGCTGTACTGGCCATTTTTAAAGACTTTGGAGCTCCCAAACGCTTAGCGCTCATTTTTGAAGGTGAGAGCCTGTTTAATGATGCCACCGCCTTTGCTCTGTTTACCATCATTTTGGAGATAATTAGACATGGTTTTCATGGGCCGCTAACTGTGGTAAGTGGAATATATACTTTTTTAGTTATGATACTGGGAGGC
>CAZFPD010000009.1:0-17112 GCA_964521035.1 uncultured Candidatus Peribacteria bacterium | reverse complement strand
AAGTCAGAAACTAGTTGAAAGCACCCAAATACTCCACCAAAAAATGGACCAAACTGCTTTCAAAGATTTTCTTCAACAAACAATCCAAACCCCACCCGATTTTCATAGCTCTCAGTTCTTTTAGGGATCAGAACTCAAAGTTTTGGCAGCCTTAAAAGGCTCTATGCCCACGCACAGTTACAGAACCTCAGCAAGTGTCTTACTTTTGCCATACCACCTTATCTAGCAGCCGTAAAAGCCAGCAACTCTTCAGGCTGCAAGACGTATTGCCATCTGTGAAACAGGGCAGTGCTATAGTCCTCAAATTTTTTTAAGTCATCCAAAAGCTCAATTTTTGGATAAGCTTTTTGGAAGGCTGCAGCAAGGGGAAGCTCGTAGTGGATAATATCCAAAATTTGCATCTGCCGATCTACTAGCAAATCATAATACTGTTTCAGGCCAGCAAAAGAGAGTTCAAAAGATCCCTCCTGCGTGATTTTTACCAGTTGATCAATCACTACAAGTATTTTCCTAAGTTTAGGCAGCAAATCCTTTGAATAACGCAGTAAATCGTTGCGAGCATCCCCAGATTCACACTCAGCAATCTGCATTTGCAGGTCTGTCTCGATCTCTGTCACGTAAAAGTTCAAAATATCTTGGAATTGTGCAAATTGTACCTTGGGCAAATACTGCCGCTGAATCAAATCATACATCAGGGCAAAAGTCTGATTTGAATTTTTAAATTGCAAAGCTCCCACATCGCAGGCCGCATGCACCAATTCATGTCTGCAAAGATCGGGCATCCCCTCAGTCTTCTTCTCACGAAAGACTATTTGTTGCCGACCCGCATCGTAGTGGGCTAGATCCTTGTGGTGAGAAGTCTGTTTAGCGGAAGGTACAAAGGCAAAACTCAAGCTAGGATACTGCCTAAGGAAATCCTGAAAGGCAGGCGCTGAGGCCTCACAAAAACTCCTTAACTCCTCATCCTCAGCGTATTTTGGCTGAGCCTTTGACTCAGCAATCTGCAAACCTCCATCACAAGCCATAGTCTGGGCAACTTTGGCAGACAAACTCTGGCTGATTTTATTTACCGGCGCACCAGCACAATTCAAAACAAACATAGAAGACATCGAAAGTAGAAAGGGTCGCAATTTCATAAGCTAAAATTAGTCTCAGATAATAACACAAATTCCAAAAAAGTCAAGTAAAAAACCAGCCGGCATAGTAAAATCAGCCCATTTCTTATATAATTAAAGGGCAACTAACCCCAGCCCCACATGTTTACCAGAAGACAGGCCTTCGAGCTTATTACCGCTATCCAAGGTAGAGGTGAAATTCCACTTAAGTTTGCCTATTTAGGAGAAGGCGCCAAGCATTGGAACAATATAGCCGAGTATAGAGACGACCAAGGAGGGATCAATAGCATGGAAGAAAATTTGCTGCGTCAAAAAATCAATAGTTTCCTGGAGCCCTACCAGGTAGATAGAATGATCAATGTCATAGACATCGGATGCGGCAATGGCCTTCCAGTTATCCCAATTCTAGAAGAACTCGAAGCCCGCAAAATCAAATTTCGTTATGTACCCATGGATATAGCCGAAGCCATGTTAGATCTGGCTGAACAAAACGTACGTAAAATCTTTCCAGCAATAGAGTGCCAAAAACTGTGTTTTGACTTTGAATCAGGTAATTTTTCTGATATTGTTTATGATCTCAAGTCCGATGACTCTCAAAATCTCTTGCTCTTTCTAGGTTCTACACTTGGCAATCATTCCGACAAGCATCGAGTGCTCAGTAACTTCCGGGATTCCATGAGTGCCAGCGATTATTTGATATTAGGAGTGGAACTTACCAATCTCAACAAGATTAATTCTATTTTACCTTTTTATAAAGATGAAAACTCTCTAAATTTCGTTTATAACGTACCAGACTATTTAGAGCTGCAGCGCGAGCAAAGCCTATATGAAGTCAATTTTAACGAGGCTAAAGGCCAGGTCGAGGGATACATGGTGCTACAGTGCCCAGTCCAACTCAAGCTAGCCGGTCAACAGATCAAGCTAGCCCAAGATGAGCGCATCCTGCTCATGCGCTCCGAAAAATACACCGAAGCCAAGCTGACCGACCTAGTCTCTAGCGTGGGGTTTCGAACGGAGCTTTTAACCACTTCCAAAGACCGCAGCTACGTCCTAACCATGGTCCAACCCACCCGTTACCAGGTATAAAACCAGCCCAGTGCAAATTAATTGACAAAAGCCAGGCAGTCAATTATTATCAAATAAAGACGCATGACCTTGGCTATCACCAGGGGAGTCGGCGGAAGAAATCGTTTAGCAACAACGAGACTAGACTCGCCCAAAGACAAAACTTTGTAAAACAATGCAATCAAGCGCCCAAGAATTGGGAATTGTGGTGGTACCGCGGCAAAATCTGTCGTCCGCATTTAAGTTAATCTTTAATGTGGATTTTATGAACTCCTTTCAACCCGTCAACCCCAAGCAGAATTTTCCTGAACTCGAACAGGCTATTTTAGAATTTTGGCAAACAGAAAATATTTTTCAAAAAACCTTGGAGCAAACAGCCGATAAACCCCAAAAGATTTTTTACGATGGGCCTCCCTTTGCCACCGGCCTGCCACACTATGGCCATTTATTATGTGGGATCTTAAAAGATGTAGTGCCTCGCTTTCAAACCATGCGCGGCTATCACGTTCCTCGGCAGTTTGGCTGGGATTGTCACGGCCTGCCAATTGAATGCGAAGTCGAAAAGCAACTGAATCTAAATGGAAAAAGCGACATAGTTGAAAAATACGGCGTGGCTGAATTTTCCGAAAAATGCCGCTCAGTCGTACTAAGATACGCCGACGAATGGGAAGACACCGTCATGCGTATTGGCCGATTTGTAGATTTTAAAAATGACTACAAAACTATGCAGCCCAGCTTCATGGAATCCATTTGGTGGGTCTTTGGAGAACTATGGAAAAAAGGCCTTATCTACAAAGGTCACAAATCTATGCACGTCTGCCCACGCTGTGTCACACCTCTAAGTAATTTTGAAGTCACTCAAGGCTACATCGACGTACTAGATTGGTCCGTAATTTGGAAGTTCCCACTCCAAGATGAGCCAAAGACCTATATTTTAGCTTGGACCACCACTCCTTGGTCTACCCCGGGAACCGTAGCTATCGCCATTGGAGCCAATCATACTTACGTGAAGGTCAAAGTCAACGACGAAAATCTTATCTTCGTCAAAGACCGCCTAGAGTTCGTGTTAAAAGGTTTACCCGAAGAAGAATACGAAATCCTCGAAGAATTTAAAGGAGAAAAACTAGTAGGCCAAAAATACCAACCACTACTCGATTCTTACACTCAACTGGAAGAACTGCAAAATACTCAAGGACTATACCAACTTTACGCCACCGACTACGTCGAAGTGAAAGAAGGCACTGGCCTTGTAACCATCAATGGTGCCTACGGAGAAATCGATATGGAGGCTGCCAAAAAATTAGAACTTCCAATTGTGATGGACGTAGAAATGGACGGTACTTTTAATGAAAAAAACCCAAACTACCAAGGTAAATACATCAAGGACGCCGAACCAGACCTCATAAAAGATCTAGAAGCAGCCGGCCGCGTATGGCGCAAAGAAAAGTACAAGCACTCCTATCCACATTGCTGGCGCTGTGATAGCCCGCTCATGAGTTATGCAACCTCAAGTTGGTTCGTAAAAATCGATACTATCAAGCAGCAAATGCTAGACAATAATGCCCAAGTACATTGGGTGCCACATCACGTCGGCCACGGTCGTTTTATGCAGTGGCTAGAAAATGCCCGCGATTGGTGTATTTCCAGAAATCGCTTTTGGGGCACACCTTTGCCAGTCTGGCTTGCCGAAGATGGCGATATGATCTGTGTTTCCAGTATTAAAGAACTCGAAGAGCTAACAGGGGAGAAAGTCACCGATATACACAAACACAAAATCGACCACCTGACCATTCAAAAAAATGGCAAAACCTATACCCGCACCGAAGAAGTCTTCGATTGCTGGTTTGAATCCGGATCTATGCCCTACGCTCAATATCATTATCCCTTTGAAAACAAAGAGAGTTTCGACGGCAATTTCCCAGCCGAATTTATAGCCGAAGGCCTCGACCAAACCCGCGGCTGGTTTTACACCCTAACAGTTTTAGGTACAGCTTTATTTGGTAAATCACCCTTTAAAAATGTGATTGTAAACGGCATGATCCTAGCAGAGGATGGCAAGAAAATGTCTAAACGTCTCAAAAATTACCCAGAACCTAGCCTTATTTTAGATAATTACGGAGCTGACGCCCTCAGGTTCTACCTCTTAAGCTCACCAGTTGTTAAGGCCGAGCCCTTTCGTTTTTCCGAAAAAGGGGTCCAGGAAGTCCTCAAACAAGTAATTTTGCCACTTTGGAACTCATATTCCTTCTTTGTAACCTACGCCAACATAGACAAGTATAAGCCGGAATACCAAAAGCTGGATCTCACAAACACACTCGACCAATGGCTAGTAGCCAAGTTCCAAAAATTACTAAAAGACCTCACGCAGGAATTAGACAACTACGATCTACAAAAAGCCTGTCACCCAGTCAGTAGTTTTATAGACGATCTAACCAACTGGTACATCAGGCGCAGCCGAAGACGATTTTGGAAATCTGAAAACGACAGCGACAAATTAAACGCCTACAACACTCTACATTACATTTTAGTTGAACTCAGCAAAGTGCTAGCGCCCTTCATGCCCTTTGTCTCAGACGCTATTTATCAAAACCTAAGCGGCAAAGAATCAGTGCATTTAGCTGCCTGGCCAGAATTCAAGAGCGAACTAATCGACGAAACTCTCCTAAACAAAGTTAGCGCCACCCAAGAGGTAGTGTCCTTAGCCTTAGCCGTTCGAGCTCGCAATAAAGTCAAGGTGCGTCAGCCTTTGGCAAGTCTCAAAGTTTTTATAGACGGATCTTTGGTATTAGACCAGGCTGACCTAGAAGTCATCGCCGAAGAAGTTAACGTCAAATCTGTAGAATTAGTCAAAGAATATCAAAGTTTTGCAAAAAAAACTCTCAGCCTAAATGCTAGAGTACTTGGCAAAAGGCTACCCAAAGACATGAAAGCCATGTTGCAAGCCGCCAAAAATCATGAATATGCCCTGAATGAGCAAGGTCAAGTTGTAATTAGCACTCATACTCTAGAAAGCCAGGAGTATGAATTCAGATATGAGCCACTCGACAAAGACAACAATCAGGTCGACGCACATGCAAACACCATAGTTCTGCTCGATACCACTCTAAACGAACAATTGCTAGCCGAAGGCCTAGCTCGTGAAATCATTCGCCATATTCAGGAGTTCCGCAAAGCTCAAGATCTGGTAGTCGATCAGCGTATTAAATTAGAAATTAGCACAAATTCCAAGCAGCTATCTCAGATTATAACTGAATATCATGACTTGATAAGCGAAGAGACTTTGTGCGAACAACTGCAACACAAGCAGGCCGATGGCGGTCCAAATCAGCAAAGTATTGATGGACATCTCATTAGCTTTAATCTAGTTTAAGGCATTGTATCCTCAACCGTAAATTTATAGACAGTTTTCATATTTGGGCAGGCTGAGATAAGATCGATAACCTTGCCAGCCCTCTTTTGGAATTGCAGAATCATGATTCTACATTTCGCGCAAGGAATAGGAGGATCAGTGTGCTCTGAATGCATTTTCTTGATATATAAGGCAATAGTTTGCACAGTCTTGGCTCCCTGGCTATGAGCATTTAAGAGGGCGACCCGCTCTGCACAAATTGAATCAAATGGAGCGTACTCAAAATTCACACCAGCAATAATCTCATCATCACAAGTGCGGACTGCGGATCCAACTAGTGTGCCACTATAGGGTGCATAAGCCTTATTGGCAGCTTCATTGGCTGCTACCAAGAGATCTTGCTCAGCTTTTGGCAATTCATCAAAGGTTATTTCTTGCATCATATTTCTTAGGTCTTATATTATATTATATCACAATATACGGAGTTTAGAAAGTCTATCGCACTTGTTACTTATAGATTATAATGAGGTCATCTAACAAAGATTATGCTCAAATGGAAACTTATTAGTGAAACTATGCTAGATCTCCCATGCAAGTTTCGTCAGATCACCCAGCGCACATATCGCATGCCAGACCAGAGTATACATAACTTTGAAATCATGCAGGTCAGACCGGTAGTCTGTGTCCTCGCGCTGGATAAGCAGGGGAATCTCGTTCTAGTTAAGCAGTTCCGCCCTGGTCCCGGACAAGTATTTACAGAATTGATAGCCGGTATAGTAGACGAGGGTGAAACTACGCTAGCCTGTGCTCAAAGGGAGTTGCTAGAGGAAACAGGCTATCAAGGCCAATTAGAATTTGTCACCAAAGCCTACCCAGACGGGTACTCTTCCGTGGTTCGCCACATTTTTGTGGCTCGCGACTGTCATAAAATAGCAGAACCGGCTCTTGATGCAAGCGAGTTTCTCGAAACCGTCATCCTCAGCCCAGCAGAGTTCCGTCAGCATATCCGCCGCGGCTTATCTACCAATACCGAGGCGGCTTATCTGGCTCTAGATTATTTAAACCTCCTATGAGTCGCAGGCTGCGCTCCCTCCCTCAGATAATAGACATTATTAGCTATAACCTGATCTGGTATATTATTGTTTTGAAAAACCGCATTCCATTTATTGCGAGCTGCTTCAAAACCAGAGGGCGGAGTTTTAATTCGTACCAACACAAAGCCTACCCGACCTCTAAGTGCCGCCAGCATAGTAGGGACATCATTCGAACTATCCCCAGCCATAAAAGCTATAGCCTCATCTGCTAGATCTACTGACACGTTTTGAGAAGTTAGGGCTCGCGAGATTTTGCTTTCCAAAAAACATGGCTCAGCAGCTGGGAATCCGGTAAATATACCCTGATTGAAAGCATATTCAGACCCCTCAATCACATCTGCAAATCCTGCCAAATTCGCTTTAATCAAATCTTCAAGGTTAGTTGTGGCTATAATGGGCTGGACCTCTGCCTCTAGACAGGCTCGAAAAATAGCTGTCGGTTGGATCAAAGCCCGAGTTGGATCAACTGCAAAAGGAGCAAACAAGTTTGCAAAGGAGCGATCTAAGGTGTCTCTATCTAGGCCAGCAAATATCCTGACTCTAATCAACAGGGGAGTTTTATGACCATCTGGATGCTTTAGATCTATATTCGAATCCCTTAACAATTTTTCTAGTTCAAAGCAAGTGGCAGAAAACTTATCCCAAACTTTAATAAAATCATCAGTTTTCGTTGCTCCATAGGTTCTGACAGCCATATAGACGTCAAGCACTGCCTGCAAGTCTGCAGCCAAACTCGCGGTATATTGGCAAGGATCTAGCTGGGAGACGGCCTTGCAAAACCAATCCGGAGTTAAGACCTCTGCCAATTTCTGAGGATCTGCTATCGGATAATGGGCAGGATTTTTAAGATGTCTGGCCATTTGTTCTTCACCAACATCCGTGCCAGTCAGGGTCTCGTCACAATCGCTGACTCCTAGCCTATCATCACTCATAACTGCAGCTAGCCTTCCTGTTATCAGCTCAAAGGGTACCTGAACTCCCGAGGGAGTTTCAAATTGATCGCAGCTTGGCCTTGTTCCCAAGCCCAGGTCTATTCCTTGATTTATTATTTTAGTTTTAAACATATTGTGGGGTTAAATGATTAAAAATAAATTTACTAAGGTAGTTCAATACTGCAGTCTCCGCTTGGTTTACACTGGCAGCCTAGCCGGTAGGAGTTGTTTTCGGGATCAAATCCCATCATCATTTCATTTTCAGTATGTTCCGAGAGACAATCCTGGCCCTCTGTAATCTTAACTAGGCAGGTTGTACAAACTCCATTGCCTCCGCAGGCATTATCCATGGCGATGTTATTTTGCTCACATATATCTAAGAAAGTTTGCTCATTGCAAGTGGCCTCTACTTCGGTTTTTTGGTCATTTTGCTTAATTTTGACTTTACAGCACTTTTTTTGCATTTTAAAACAATTAAATTTTTTAAAAAAAAACCCCCATAAACTATTGGAGGTTAGTGATGAGAATTAAGTTTTTCATTATTTCGCAAGATTAGTTAATGCGTTCTGAGCCTTGGACTTCATACGCGAGGCTCTATTTTTAGGAATAACATTATACTTTGCTGACAAATCCAAAGCCTTATAAACTAGTGGCAATTGGGCCGAGGCTTTTTTAGCCTCACCAGCTGTAATCAAGGCGTAATAATCCTTAACCACATCGTGGTTCAAACGTCTTCGATTGTTGTTTCGCAACTTCCTAACTAGGTTTTGTCGCATCCTTTTTTTAGCTGACTTGATTATTGGCATAAAACATATACTATATTTGCACAAACATACTAGAACCTTGAACATGAAAAGTCAAACCAAAATTTATCTTGCCTCTAAAAGCCCGACCCGCTTGCGTATATTAAAGGAGGCTGGCTTTGACCCAATCCCGATTGAGAGTAGTTATACCGAACCAGAAATCCCTGGTTTATCACCCGATGAACTGGCCAAAAGACACGCCTATTTTAAAACCCGCCAAATTCGTGTGCCCCACAAGTCTGGGGTAGTAATTGGCTGCGATACGCTGGTAGTCTCCAATGGGATAGTGTTTGGCAAGCCCGAAAACAAGAAACATGCCAAGCAAATGCTAGAAAGGCACTCCAACAAGATAGTCCAGGTCATTACCGGCCTTTGCATCCGCAACCTCGAGACCGACCAGAGCTTTAGTTGTGTCAACAGCTCCCTTATCAAATTTGCCAGGCTCAGCCCAGCCGATATTTATTGGTATTTAGAACATGACCAATGGCAAGGTAAGTCTGGAGCCTTCTCTATAATTGGCTTAGGTGCCCGCCTCATCAAATCCATTCGTGGTGATCACATGTCAATTCAAGGCATTCCCTTAAATACTCTGCACCGCTGCTTACAAAAATGGGGATGCATAATTTAAAAACTTTGGTATAATAGGACTATATAGCCCAACTAAGTATGTCAAAAAAGAAAAGTTTATTATTTGGACTCATCACGGGTGCCACGCTAGGTTTATTGTTTTCACCTGAGAAAGGATCCAAACTGCGAGACCAGGTCACAAAAAAGGTCAAAAAAACCGGGCTGCTCAGTAAGGTAGAACATTTACTGAATAAGTATTTCAAACCCAAGGCCAATAAATCGACTAAGGAGTAAGTTTTAGGCCATAGGCCTGCTCATAGTAATTTTTACCTAGCTTGGACTGAGGTAAATTTTGCTTTTCTGATTTGACCAAACGAGCCTGCTGCGACAAAATATCAAACTGGGGCTCTTCCTCATTTCCAGTGGCATACATAGCTATACTCAAGACGAATAGGAGCACCGAGAGTAGCTTTTTCAACTTCGGATAATGATTGGCCGAGCGTTTAAAGCTGTGGTGATGTAGGTCAAAGATTTTTATAAAATTCATAATATAGATTTACAGTTTGGATCTATGCTCAGTATTTTACTTTCCCAATACAAGATTTCGGACTCTAGCTCATCTAGTTCTATTTTTTTCAAACTCAAATTCGCTAACATTAATTGGCTCAGCTGAAAATCCTGCAGTTCCAGAAATTCCTTAGCCTTATTTAATTTCAAGCTCTCTTCCATGAGGCTACAAGCTGGCTTGGAGTTTACTTCTAAGGGTATGCCTGACAATTTGAGTACCAATTCTTGCTTCTGTTCAAAATCCAGATTCTTTTTAGCAAGCACATCAGCTGCAGTTTGCATGGCAATTTTTTCACAGCGAGTTTCAAAATCAGCTATTAGGAGTCTAGCTAAAAATTCATCTAAGTTGTCTTGGTCTAGCTTAGTAAATTTTTTTAACTCCGCCACACTCTCTAGACTCACAAAGCACTCTGGTTCTGGCGTAGGCGCGGCCTCGACCACCATTAATTTAGCAAAAAGCAGGCTAGCCCCCAATAGGGCACAAAGTAAGGGTAGTAAAAAATATTTAGTTTGATACATATCTGTGGGTTAAAACTCCCAAATAACTGAGTACAAAAATCAAAAGTAAATATTGGCCTTCTGGTCCGCTATTTCCCATCACACTCTGGCTGTCTAGGACCTGGCTTTGGGTATTTGAACGTAGACTGTCATTAGTCGCAACTTCGCTCTGGCTGAAGTCATCATTTACTTCTGGCTCAACAGCCGCAGCATCAGCATCCGCGTCAGCCCCAGCGTCTTCTCCTAGCAAGGCGTCTATGTCAGAACTGAGGTCTGCATCCTCTGCACCCAGCTCTATTTCTTGGTCAGAACCGGCCACTATAGCCTTTCCAGTCATCATAGGATGTAATCCACAATAAAAAGTCAGTTCTGCATCTTCATCTACTGTAAAAGTTAGTTCTTCACTCTCTCCAGCCGATAAAACCGCAGACTCAACTACCTCATCAATCACAAAACTATGGCTGCCCGAACTCACACTAAATTTAATGGTCACCGGCTCACCCTTAAGCAAATTGATTTCTGTCTTGTCAAACTTAAAATCCGAGGCGCTAATCTCAATTAGATTTTGGGCCTCTGGTGACTCTGGAGCCGCATTGTTAATTAAAGAAGGTGGCGGCGGAATTTCGATCTCATTTTCTGCGCTTTCATCTGCCTCCGGATCTGAACTAATGTCATCACTGGCAAAGCGCGATAAAGCATCCTCATCTGCTACTGTGCTAACTGCATCCTGGCCGATCAACTGGCCCTCTAATTGCACAGAGGAATCATTTAAGACAATCAAGCCTAGCAGCACAGCCAACAAAACGGCGGCATAGCCAAAGTAAGTTAAATGCTCCTTGCAAAAATCCAGCACAGAAAACCTTCCAGCACTCTGTAGGTCAGCCGGCAAATCAAAATCTAAATTCGGCTCAGCGGGCTTTTTAGCGGGAATCTTCTCAGCTATTGGCTTGGCAGCTGCCACTTTATTTTCTGGGTTTGGATCTAAGGGCATGGTTATCACACATTTATATCCTATAATTATAGCATAAAAAGCCCATTATTGCACACAATAGGCTTTACATAGAGTGTGTTTTGCTCCTTAATTTACGTAAATAAGGGGGAGGAAGACAGTCACTAGCATTCCGGCCAAAACCAGTAGAGTAACAATTAGTTTCATAAGCCTTGAATTAAACAGTCTTATTTTACCCTATTCTGAGTCTAGCACAAGGATTTTTTCACTGAAGGTGTCAATATTATTATTGCCGTCAGAGACCTCTAGCTGCACCTCGTATTCCCCGGGGATCTCAAAAGTATGCTTGGCTTTACGCTCATTCAAAGCATTATTATCTCCAAAATCCCAGGCAAAGGAGGCCACGTTTCCTGTGGAACAATGTGGGTCAAACTCCACAGTCAAGGGAACCTTGCCAGTCACTCGACTAGATTTAAAGCAGGCCTTTAAGGGGATGGCATTCACAAAGACTGTCGTGCCTCCCTCCGCCGTATCATTTTTATCTGTGATAGCTGTCACGGAGATCTCAAAGTCACCAATTTTATTAAACTTATGAGTGACTATCGGACCTTCTCGCAAGATTGGAGTTTCGTCTCCAAAATTCCAGCGATAGGCCACCACATTTACTCCCTTAGGAATAATTGTACTAGTCGCATCAAACTTGACCGTCAGAGGAACTTCGCCAATATTTGGCTCAGCCTGTACTCTCACATTCAAACCTACATCTAAGACCTCCACCTGCAAAAGAGTTTCTGCAGTTTTACCCTCAGACGAAGTTAGCAGTAAGCGCACCTGATACTCTCCAGGATCACCAAACAAATGCTCTACATTTTGGCCATTGGCATCTATCACACCATCGTCATCAAAATCCCAGGCAAAATCGGTAATAGATTTACCTCCAGATTGACCGGCATCAAAAGAGATCCGTAGGGGAGTCACGCCACTGACTTTGCCATCTTCACTGGCTGGCACACTAGTAATTTTTGGGAACATACCCGAAGGTGAAGTGGAAACAGTATAAGTCCGTTTATGCAGGAATTCATTCCCGCTGGAATCATTTAGTTTTAAAATAACTTCGTATAATCCTTCATCGACAAAAGTATAGTTCACCTTAGAGCCAACTCTTTGCTTGCCATCTCCAAAGTTCCATTCAAAGCGCTCTATGCTGCCCTCTACTGAACTAGAAGAGGAGGCATCAAACTGATAATTTCTGCCAGGCACTAAGACCTCATCCGAAGGATTAGTGAGCACCACAGGACTAATTGCGTTAGCCGAGCGGACTTCTAACTCCATAATTTTCTCTGCAGTTTGACTATTGTTGTCCGTTAACAGTAATTTTACTTCGTATAATCCCGGCTCAGCAAAGCTATGCGAAAATTCTACGCCTTCTCCATCTATGGTCCCATCATTTAAGATATCCCATTCGTATAAAATGATTTCTCCATCCTCATCGCTAGAAGAGGAGGCATCAAAGGTCACCTTTTCTTGAGCTTTTGGACTAGCGGGAGTCGCCACAAAATCCGCAGAACTTTGTATGTTGGCAATCGAAACTAAATGCTGGAAGCTGACTTTTTCAGCCTCAACATTTTGCTTGTCTTTAGGTTTATAACTAACATCCAAGCTCACTTCAAACACGCCGTCTTCATCTTTAAAGGTGTATTCATGTAGCACAGTATCACCCGTGGAAGTTGCGCCGTCTCCAAAATCCCATTTGTAGGCTATAATTTCAAATTTATCTAGATCTATCCCTAATTCATTGGCTTTAAATTCAATTTCTATGGGCGCTAGCAAGTTGATTGTCTCGGCTGGAGTAGTGACTATAGCCGGCTCAGCTTCAACTACCGGTGCCTGAGGAATAGCTTTGGAAGCACTAATAAATATTACCACCGCCAAGACTAAAGACACTATACTTGTAGCGGCCAAAAGCATGGACAGTTTAATTTTTTTACGTTTTTGATTCGATTTGGAAAATGGCAACTTCATAGCAATAGAGCTATTGACTAAACAGGCAATAATTCCAAATAAAGCCACCAGACCAAAGAAAGTAGCCAGCCCAAGTAGGATTAACTGGGTCATTCCCACGTTTGCTCCTAAAAAGCCTAGGGCACCTTCTGTATTTACACCAGTGTAATATAGCGTTAATACAAACACTATAGACAAAACCAAGGCTACGCCTAGTCCTACAGCCGCCAACATGACTCTGCCTTTAGAGGCCTTTTTCTCAGCCTCCAGCGAAGGATCTTTCAAGGGCACATCTCCTGTAAAGGAAGTATCCACTTGGTAATCATCATCTGGTCTTAAAAATTCGTTATTCATAAAGTAAAGTAAATTAAATAATATTAAAGTTTAGTAGAGTCACTGTGTCGTAAGATTCCAGAAGAGGCAATTAGTAGAATTAAAAGGACCACCACATACATTACAGCTGGAATATTCTCATCCACCTTAAATGAAAGCGCGGCCGCAAAGTTTAGTCCAGAGAATTTCACATCGACCATATCACTAAAGGCATTACCCTTGTCATCTAAGATAGTCACCTTAACTCTGGTCGGCGCGTATCTGGCGTTAAAATCGGTAGTATAATTAGTGGCGCTCGTAGTCTCGTAGTCTACATCATTATTCCTGACACCATCTGGAGCAGAATTTAGACTACCGGCGTTAGAGTCATAGTAAATATTCTTATCAACCATAATCTTAACGATTTCTGGTGGCAGGTTAGCAAAGTCAAAAGTTACCGTTCCGCTGGCACCAGGAATGTCCACAGAATCTGTAGTCTGGTTCAGAGGAGGATTAGTTCGGATAAAGTCCTGCAAGTCAAAGGCGTCAGCGCTGCCTCGCAAAGAACGTTCCACCGAGGAAGCTCCCTCAGCCAAGACGGGCTTGGTAGTGGCGCTCATATCAGTTTGTAAGCCTTGGGCTTGGCGTTCAGTGGCACTGCTTGGACTCACATCTGGTAATTGGTCTCTTTGAGCCTGAATATCAGCCACGGCAGCATTTACCGGATCAAAAGCCTCGGCCGGATCTTCCACCACGACTTGGTTAGTAATAGAATCCTGGTTTCTTTCGTTGTCTAAGACAGTTAATTTAATATTATAAATCCCAGATTTTGGCGCAATAAACTGCGGTTCGTATAATAGGGAGTCTATATCATTAGTTTTATCGCCATCTCCATCAGTATCATAATTAGTATCGAAGTCCCAGAATTGCTCAATTATTTCACCGCCATTTTCTCGGTCAGCGCGGGAATTATTTTTAAAGGCAATCGCCAGTCCATCCGTTGTGTAATTAAAGGCAGCCGTCGGATTCTTCAGGTTTCCGCCGACAGTCACTTCGCGAACTACGCTATCGGTATTACCCTGATTATCTACGACCGTCAGTTGGATCTTGTAAGTGCCAGACTTCGGTAGTAGAATCTCTGGTTCGGCTTCTGAATAATCCTCATCATTATCCTTGCGGCCATCTCCATCTGAGTCGGTAGCCAGATCAGCATCCCAAATATATTGCTCTATCACACCATCATTTTCGCTATCGGCGGTCGAATTATTGCTAGTTATGATATTTAAGGAGTCAATTTCAAAGGTAAAAGCTGCGCTTGGATCTTCCAGGGTGCTATCTACAAAGACAGTAATAGGGCTAGAAACCGCTCGGCCGCCTTTGTCATCTATCACCTCAGAGCGTATTTTGAATCCTTCTGGTGGTGATTTTCTTTCAAAGACATGCTCAAAAGATTTAGTAGTAATCACCTCATCGTTGGCAAAACTATTATCTCCATCCATATCATATCTCCATTCTTCAATTTTCCCATCCGGATCCAGAGATTCATCGATAAAGTTAACGGTATCCCCAACTGTTAAACTCGTTCTAGAAATTCTAAACTTAGCAGTCGGCAACTTGTTTGGGCCGTTTTCAATTTTTACTGTAGCCGGAGCTCCCTCTGGAAATAAATCCTCACAGCTTTGTTCATTACCTTCGTTGTCTTTGACGTCTAAACAAAAACCTAATTCAGTTTCTTCTCCTTCTGGTCCCAGCGTACCAATTTTAATAGTTGTATTTGCAGAAGAAGAGATCTTGGTTCCAAGCTTTTTATTTGGATCATCTAAAGGATAATAGTAGTAGCGGTAAGTTTCTATCCTTCCATCGTCATCCCGGGCTCCAATGGCCTTAACCCTAACCTTAAAGGGAGTTACGGGCCCTCCCAGCTCTGTGACATCTAATTTGTCATAACTTGGCTCCGCCTGAATAACTTTGATTTTAAAGCTAGCCGCATCAGAAACCTTAGTCGGATCCTCGGTATCCGTTACTGTAAGCGTAACATCAAAAGCATCCTCACCACTTGGTGGTAAGTCTCTATACTTATAATCAAAAGATTTTTGCGTAAAGATTTTTCCGTCTCCAGTTGACCAGCTATAACGCAGGTTTTTATTTGTTCCATCTATATTGATGGCATCCGAGGCATCAAAGCTTATTTTTTGTTTTCTAAAAATTGTTGGCATCTCTGTTTCCGAACTAAACTTATTTCCATTCAGCAAAACATTAATCAGGGCTATGGGCTTTTCGCCACCAGAGACTATAAATAGTTCCTTGGTCCTAACGGTATCATCGCCCTTACGGCCTATAATACGCAAATCAAAACTTCCAGCTCTCTTATATACATGAGTAAACTCAGCCTCACCATCTACAACTTCTCTATCTTCCATGGTTCCATCTCCAAATTGAAAAGTGATAAAGTCACAAGTCGAAGACAAGACCTTAAAAGTCGCCTCAGCCTGCAAGCTTTCGTTTAAAGTACTGGTTTTAAGATTATTAGGATCTAATTGTAAATCTAGGGGATTCACTACAAGCAAATTCTTCGTAAGCGTCACTGCAGTATCTGCCTCTGCCCCATCTATAAAGACCTTCAGCTGAATAGGGAAGCTACCAGCCTCAGCAAAGCGGATCTTAATTCGCTCAGATTCTAAGCTTGATTCTTCCCCATCTATGGGCAGCAAAGTATATTTAGACTCAGGCAGACCTTCTAAGCTCCATTGGTATTTCAACGCATCTGCCGCGCCAGTTGGATTAGTTGAGCCCGAGGCATCCAAAATAAAGGTGTTGGGCTGAGATTTAGAGGCTAAATTTGCCACCAAACTCGCCTGAGGCGGATCAGGTACGACTCGAAATTCGATTGAGTCCGTCGCAGCTTCTTCTGAAGACTGCTCATTAGAGACCTTTAAAGTCAAGGTGTATTTGCCAGCCGTATTCTCTAATTTGCTTAAATCAAAACTGATCGCCTCCGCATTCACTTGCTTTTTGGTGATTTCAATGCCATTATCACCCTCAATGCTCCACTCGTAATCTAAAATCCCAAAGTCAGAATTAGATAGCGAGCCATCAAAACGCAGCGTATCTTTCGTACCAACTTCCGTAGCCGAGGCTCTAATTCGTGCCACAGTGTCCACTACATTAATAGTAAAGAGCTTTCTATCTACATTTCCATCCTTGTCAGTAATAACTAGTTCAGCCCGTACCTTCCCGCGCTGCGTAAATTTGCGCTCAATGTCCTTTTTATCACTACCACTTTCTACCTGCTCTGTGTCTGAAAACTTCCACTGGTACTGAGCAATATTCTGATTTGGTTCTGTCTTACTTGCATCAAATTTAATCCCTTTTTTCGCATCATTCAAAATCACAGTATATTCTGATTTATCAATAGATCGCAAGCCCGTAAACGCATTATATTCGCTTAATTGTTCAGAGCTATCGTCAGTAGCGCCAGTAGGTGTCGCAGATAAATCAATCTTAGTGAACGGAGCCTGGACCTGAATAGTCTGATAAGCTATACCCGGCAGCACCGCCGATGCACTAGTGTTAGAATCAGCCGATTGCGATGTTAATCGCAAAGCCACTCTATACGAGCCAGGCTTAGTAAAAGTACAGGTTCTGGTAACCTTGTTTGGATTATTTTCACACATACCATTGTCAAGACCTACATCAAAAGTTCCATCCCCATCAATATCCCATCCAAATTGATCATTAATTAGTGAGAGTTCCGCTGGATCATAAGAGCCTGAGCCATCCAAAGTAACTATCAGCGGCGCCGAACCTTTACTAACATTTGTCGCAATGACAGGATAGGTAAACTGCACATTTTCAAGCAG
>CAZFPD010000008.1:0-17116 GCA_964521035.1 uncultured Candidatus Peribacteria bacterium | reverse complement strand
TAATTGTCATGCAATAATAAATCAAGATGAATCAAGAACTACTAAATTTTGTGTCCCGATCTAGTCTCAAAGATCGTCCCGCAGTCAAAGTCGGACAAACAGTTAAAGTTTACCAAAAAATCAAAGAAGGCGAAAAACAAAGAATCCAAACTTTTCAAGGACTCGTACTTAAGGTCAATGGTAAAAAGGGAATTAACCAAACTATGACAGTTCGCACCACCCTATCCGGCGTGGGAGTAGAAAAAATCTTTCCCCTACACACGGATACCGTCGACAAAATAGAAGTAGTCAAACAGTCCAAAGTTCGCCGCGCCAAACTATACTACATGCGAGAGCGCTCAGGCAAATCCGCCCGACTCAAAGAAATCAAACTAGGCAGCGACGTTCTAAACCAAGTACACGAAGCCTCAGGACTACACCCAGAAATCGAAGAGCTTTACCAAGCTCAAATCACCCCAAGCCCAGAAGAAGCTCCAAAGGAAGAAGCTAAACAAGAAGAAGCCCCAAAGGAAGAAGCTAAGCAAGAAGAAGCTCCAAAGGAAGAAGCTAAGCAAGAAGAAGCTCCAAAGGAAGAAGCCAAACAAGAAGAAGCTCTAAAGGAGGAAGCTAAGCAAGAAGAGGCTCCAAAGGAAGAAGCTAAGCAAGAAGAAGCTCCAAAGGAAGAAGCTAAACAAGAAGAAGCCCCAAAGGAAGAGGCCAAGCAAGAAGAAGCCCCAAAGGAAGAAGCCAAGCAAGAAGAGGCTCCAAAGGAAGAAGCTAAGCAAGAAGAAGCCCCAAAGGAGGACGAGGAGGCTAAATAAATTATTGGAAATTAATTGCAACTAAAGCTTTCTGGGAAGAAAGCTTTTTTTGAGTCACCACATCAGCCGACTCCAAATCCTTAAGCTTAAACTCCTGCGCTAAATCTATGCAGCTAATTCCAAAATCGGCAGCCATAGACCGCATTTTGGGTGCGTAGGCAAGACAAAGCAGCGGCTTTTCAAACAAAGCGGCCAAAATCAAACAGTGTAAACGACCACAATAAACCTTGTTGGCATATTTTATATATGCAAAAATCTCAACCTGCTCAGCTAAAGTAAAGTCATAAGCAGAAATAATCTTGGCATCTACATCCTTAAATGGCAAAAACACAACCTTAATACCTTTCTGAACATAGTTTTCTGATAAATACCTACAGATATTTGGCAAGGCAGCGACATGATTGTGAGGAAAGTCTCTTAAAGACACACAGACATAATCCTGTAAAATGGGACGGCTAAACTCCAGGTCACTTAAATCTAATGCAAACACCAGATCAGCTGCCAATTTTGCCTTCGGGTAAAAACTGAGACTTTGACTATCCCGAACAAAAACTCGAGACTTATCAAACAAAAACCTCAAATAAAAGGGCAGCGGAGCATTCAGAGACTGACCTAAGAGAGTGACTTTTTTTCTAAAAATTAAGGCCCAAAACAAAATCTGTCCCCAAATCAAAAAGGAATGGGGCTCTAAAGAACTAAACAAGCCACCACCACCAAAATACAGTCTTTTGGCCTTATAAATTCTATAAATAGCCTTATATGCCTCTAATCTAAAAAGAGAGCGGAAACCAGCCGGGGGCAAGGGCCAAAAATCTTTACCTGGAGCCATAATGCGCAAATTCCCAGGCAAGTTTTGCTGCGAGGCCAAAAGCAATAAGTCATCGCCAAAATTTCGGCAGCCATAATTTCCAATCAACAAACTATAAGTCATGCAATCAATTTAAAAGACTTTCTATGCCAAGCACCTGGGCCAAACTCTCGTATATTACTTCTATGTTTTAGTGTACCATAGCCTTTATGCCTATCAAAACCATACTCTGGAAACTCCAAAGCATAATTTTGCATCAAAGTATCTCGATAATGCTTAGCAATGATACTTGCCAAAGCCACGGCACAATACTTATCTTCAGCCTTATAGCAAAACTCATGGCTAGGCTCAAAACAAATTTTATATTTACCGTCGATGATATATGGAGCCTGCACCGCCTGTAACTGCAGGGCAGAGTCCAAAAAATTTAAGCATCTTAAAAATCCCTGTGAAATACCTATAGCATCAATTTCATGAGGAAAAACTACGCCCAAGGCAAACTTAACTCTAGCAATTAAAGCCTGACTAGTTATTTTACGTTGCAAAGCAGTCATTTTTTTAGAATCACACAAGTTGTAATCCTCTAAAAAATCTTCGTATAAAACCCCACAGACCACCATAGGCCCAGCTAAACAACCTCGGCCTACTTCATCTACACCTATATAAGGAAGCTTAGTAATCTTGAGTTGTTCCACTGGCGATACATTTAATGGCTAATTGATTACCAGCAAGCACAGATTTCGCAAGATCCTCAGATTTCAAAAACTCCGTAAAAAAACCTGCCCGAAACGCATCGCCACAACCAGTTGGATCCACTGGATTTTTCGCTGGCAAAGTAGGATAAAACTCATCTAAATTCAAATCCAAATTTACAATATTTATAGGCTGAAAGCCATCAGTCACTATCACATAAGTAGCAAGCTCGTATAGTTGCTCATTTGTAAGCTCAAAAATCTCCTTAATTAATTCCTTCTCCTCCTTATTCATAATTAAAAAACTAGAATATTTAACCATAGCTAAAAATTGTTCTTTTTCAAAAGCTGAAATTTGCTGGCCAGGATCAAAAACTAAGGGGATATTCTGGCTAGAAACATATTCAAAGGCTTCTATCATACAATTCACCGAATCTGGGGAAATAATGAATAAATCATAAGTCTTGGAGCCAAAATTATAAACTTCATCTGAAGTTAAAGCCGCAGCATTAGACATAAAAAAGGTTAGTTGCTGCGAATTAATATCCGTCGCGATATAAGCACAGGCGGTATAAGAATCATCGATAATTATCAAATTTTCCTTGGAAATATTTAAAGATGCCAACCTATCCAAATAATCCTGAGCATCGTTTGCGCCCAACACACCATATACATCAAAATCTGCTCCTAATTGAGCGAGCCCATAAGCGATATTACCGGCACAGCCCCCAAAGGAAACCCGCTTCTCAGATAAAACAAAGCTACAGTTGATAAAATCACTGGCAGCCAAATTCCTCTTAAAATCATGTTTATAACGCAATAAGTGATCATAGGCCAAGTGGCCTGAAACAGCTATTTTACTCATATTATTTTTGTTTAGCAATATAATTACTAGCACCTAGTAAACTTTCAAAAGTCCCTAAATCGAACCACGGTTTAGTTAATTTAGTATAAATTAAACTATCCATAGACAAGTAAATATTTAAAAGATCGACTATTTCAAATTCGCCTCTCTTGGAAGGACTCAGCAACTTAATATATTCAAAAACCTTAGCATCAAACATATAAATTCCAGTGATTGCTAAGTTGGACTCTGGGGCTTCAGGCTTTTCTACCATGTCAGATACCGAATCCTTATCATCTAAATATAAAAGACCAAAACGAGAAGGATCAGACACCTCACTTACAAAAACCGAAGCGCCCTTCTTAAATTTCTTGACAGAAGCAGAAACATCTTCTAAGCACAAATTATCTCCCAAAACTACCATGCACGGGCTATTACCAACAAAATCCTTGGCTTGATATATTGCATCTGGCAAACCCAAAGGCTCATCCTGGATCTTATAATGAATATTTACGCCAAAATCCCTGCCAGAATGTAAATACTTCATAAACATATCTGCATGGAAATAATCTATGACTATTAATATATCCTTAACACCAGACCTTATTAAAAAATCCAAAGGGTAATGAATCATAGGCTTATCATAAACTGGCAACAAACTCTTAGGTGTCAAATTAGTCAATGGCCGTAATCTAGACCCTGTTCCTCCTGCTAAAATAACTCCTTTCATACACTTAGTTTAATATACTCAGCCAATGCTAGTCGAAAATCTCGCAAAGGACCAATTCTTTCGCTAGCAAGTATAGAGGATTTAGGTCTAGTTGCCAAGCGATTTAATTGCTCAGAACTCAAGCGCAAAATCTCCTTATCAGACTCTATACATTTGGCAATTTCCTGTGCAAACTCAAACCAACTCACAGATCCAGCATTAGTCACATGCAGTATACCTGCATATTTCTTTTTCAAGACCTTTTCGATCACAAAATTTACCAAATCTAAACTATATGTAGGGCAGCCAACCTGATCATCCACTACCGCAACCGGATCCGCAGACTGTAGTTTCTTTACAATACTACTCACAAAATTAGGCCGACTCGGTCCAAACAACCAACTAGTGCGAATAACTAAAGACGCATCATTATTATTAATACATGCAATTTCTGCTTTTAACTTAGTCTGGCCATAAAAATTTAGCGGACTAGGGGAGTCAGTCTCCAAGTAAGGTTTTTCTTGATTGCCATCAAAAACATAGTCCGAAGAAAAAGTCAGAAAATAAGCCCCAGTCTGCTTAGCCAAAATTGATAATTGCTTCACAATATCAACATTTAACTCCTGGGCCAAAACCTGTTCATGCTCCTCAATCTCACACTGATCTACCAAATTATATCCAGCGCAGTTAATAATAATATCAGGTTTATGCATCTGAATATAATCCGAAACCTGCAGAAAACTACGCAACTCCAATTCGTCTCGCTTAGGGGCTAAAAGCTCATAAATCTGGCTTTTTTGCAAAGCCTCCATAAAAGCTGAGCCCAACAAACCAGTTGAGCCAAGTAGTAAAACTTTATGCATAATATTCTTGAATTAATTGAACAAACTCGTCTAAAGATAAATTTTTAGCTTCGGATTCTGATCTAAATTTAACTTCCAATTCCTGATTTTCTTCTAAACGCTTAGAAACAACCAGCCTCACCGGAATTCCTATCAAATCCGCATCTGCAAATTTGGTACCTGGATTTGCCTTTCTATCATCCCACAGAACCTCAAATCCTAAATCACAAAGCTTCGCATAATACTTCTCACCAAGCTCATTGGCATTAATATCAATTAAATGAATTTGAAAAGGCGCGATAGTTTTTGGCCAAATAATTCCCTTCTCATCATGATGCAATTCTACTACAGTCTGAAGTGTGCGGCCTATACCAATCCCAAAACAGCCCATGTACAAAGGAGAAACCTTATTATTAGCGTCCGTAAAATCAGCTCCCTTCATCTTAGCAGTATAATGGAAACCATTCTGGAAAATATTACCTACCTCAACACCACGTTTTTCAATCAATGCCTTGTTATTTTCAGACATATGACCAGGCTGAGATAAGGCAATATCACCTTGCAAATCAGCTGTGAAATCTCTGCCAAAATTTACGTTCAACATATCCAGATTTTTTTTATTGGCTCCGGTATATCCATTTACAAAGCTTTGTAATGAATTATCAGCCACCACAGTCAACTTAACTCCCTGAGCTAAATTATCCTTAATGCCAACAGGGGATATAAAGCCCGGATAACTGCCCAACAAATCTATTACATCACTTGCATCTAAAGGCTCTAAATCATCCTCTAGCACCATAAGCAAATTCTCCAATTTACGAACGTTTATATCGATATCAGCACGAATTACAGCCAGAACAACACCCTTAGCTCTAGATTTAAAAACTACATTCTTAATTTGCCTCTCTATTGGCAAATTGTGCAACTGGGCGCCGGCAGCAACAGTTTTTGCTCGCTCAGCCTCAAGCTCAACTAAAGGCTCTAAAGGATCTGATAAATTAATATCTGTGAATTTAGATACGGCTATATCCTCATGTGCAAAATAATCACCATCTTTTTCCGCCAAATAGCGACTCTCCCCAACCTCTGCATCCACAATGAATTCATGGCAATACTCACCGCCAATAAAACCATTATCCGCTGGGACCATATGAGCCTCTAAGCCAAGTTCATTAAAGATATCAAAGTAACTATCTGCCATTTGCTGATAAACTTTTGCAAATTGCGTTTCATCCTGACAAAAAGCATAAGCATCCTTCATTAAAAATTCACGCACTCGCAATAAGCCTCCGCGCGCCCTTGTTTCATCCCTAAATTTATAGCCAAATTGATAAATATTAAAAGGCAGGTCTTTGTAAGACAAGTTATATCTTCGGACAATGTCTACAAACATCTCCTCAGCTGTACCTCCTAAAGCAAATTTAGCGCCCCGTCTATCTTCTACCAAAGTTAATTCAAATCCGCTGGCCGCGTCTCTATTAGTTTCTTGCCATAGCTCTAGAGGATGACAAACCGGAGTTAGCATTTGCTGCGCATCTGCCTGATTCATATGTTTTTTTATAATTTCCACCAACTTATTTTGCACCAACATGCCAAGCGGCAACATATAATATCTACCAGCCACTGATTCAGCAATAAAGCCTGACTGTAAAAGCAATCTATGTGAAGTAATCTGAATTTCTGAACTTAAATTAGCGAAGGTTTTCCCGAAAAATTTTGAATATTTCATTTTATGATTTTAAAGAATTATTAACCCAATCAGCATGCTCTTGATACCAATCGAAGGTCTCCTGAATGCCCCGTGCGAAGGGGACTCTGGGCTCCCAACCCAATTCCTTCTGTATCTTCGAACTATCTATAGCATAACGCTCATCATGCGCCTTTCTATCTTCTATATGAGTAATTAAATCTAAGGGCTTATCTAAAAAATCTAAAATCAGAGCCGTAATCTCTAAATTAGAACGTTCAAAATTACCTCCAATATTATAAACTGCACCAGGCTCAGCCTTATGTAAAACCAAATCTAAGGCCTCACAATGATCGGTAACATACAGCCAATCCCGTATATTATTACCCTCTCCATAAATTGGCAAAGGCTTATTATTTAAGGCTAAGCTAAAAAACAAAGGCAGCAGCTTCTCGGGATACTGATAAGGACCATAATTATTACTACAACGCGAAATCGTAGCATGCAATTTATAAGTTTCAAAATAAGAATTCACCAACATGTCGGCCGCAGCCTTCGTCGCCGCATAAGGACAATTCGGATTCAAAGGAGTTTCCTCTGTAAACAAATTAGTGCTACCCAAACCTAAATCCCCATATACTTCGTCAGTTGAAACCTGATGATAGCGTGGCACTGCAAACTTACGAACTGCCATCAATAAATTATGAGTACCTACAATATTGGTTTGAATAAAAATATTCGGAGCATCAATAGAACGATCCACATGAGTTTCAGCTGCAAAATGAATTACAGCATCAAATTCATGACTTGCAAAATAAGCTTCTAAAAATTTGAAATCAGCCACATCTCCCTGGGTAAAAATGACCTTACCAGCATCTATTAAATCCTGAATATTATCTAAATTACCAGCGTAGGTTAACTTATCCAACACGTAAACCGAGACTTGGTACTTTTCTACATAATACCTCACAAAATTCGAGCCTATAAACCCAGCTCCACCAGTAATTAAAAGCTTATTGTACATATTTTAAAAATTGATTAAAATCTTCTATATAGTCACTACGATTTGGATTGTAATGTGTTGAACTTAAGCATAGCATGACTGCATGTTCAGAAAAGTCATAAAATTCATGCCAAATAAAATTACCGACATATAAAGCCGATTTATGATTTTGCAACTCAACAATAATTTCCTGCTCCCCATCATGTAAGCGGGCCTTACAGGAACCTGCTAACATATAAAAAATCTCCTCTTCTTTTTTATGACAATGCCCACCTCTAAGCTTAGAATTATTCCATACAGAATAAATTCTGAGGGGAACGAAAGGCAAATTCTTATCTAGCTCCAAGGCTGTTAAATTTCCCTTATCAGTAATATGGGTTCTTAGGTCAAACTCGTAGTATTTCTGCATAAATGAAAATTAAAGTGTCCTTTCACGATATTCAACCTCATATGCCTCTATCACATCCCCAAGTTCCAAGAGAACTTCACCCGTATATTTAATACCAGCCTCATTGCCAGATTTCACAGTTTCTGCAACTACCTTACCCTTCTGTAAACTAGTAATTTCACCCTCTCCGCACTCTTCTTCTCCTCTGCGTACTCGCAATTTACATCCGTTCTTTAACAATCCATTAGTGACCTTTAAACCTATGATTTGATTTTTCTTCTTAGTGAAAAACACTTCTCTAACCTCAGCTTTTCCAAGTTCTATCACAACTTTTTCTGGCTCCAATAAACCAGACATAATATTTGTGAGATCATTAATCATTTCATAAATAATCTTATAATTCTTAACTTCCACACCTCTGCTTTCAGCCATTTTCGTTATTTCTGGAGAAATACTCACGTGAAAGCCTAACACTAAAGCCGAACCAGCAGCAGCCATAGTAACGTCAGTTTGTGAGATATTACCTACGCCATGATGAATAATTTTAATCATCACCTCCTCATGTCGCAATTTTTCTAAAGACTGCTTGATAGCATCAAAGCTACCTTTGGTATCTGTTTTTACGATAACCTTAACAACCTTTAATTCACCCGAGCGGATCTGGGATACGATTTCAGTTAAAGTTGATTGACCCTGCAAGCGCTCTGTTTTTCGAACCGCAGCAATCTGCAAAGCGCGCTCTCGTGCTTGTTTTTCTGAATCTGTCACCTGTAAAATATCACCTGCATGCGGAGTCTTAGACAAACCAGCAATTACGCAGGGACAACCAGGCATAACCTTATTGATCTTCTTTCCAACATCATCAAACATGCTCTTAATTTTGCCATAGGCATCACCAACTACAAAATTATTAGTGATTTTCAAAGTTCCGGTATTTACAACTACCGTAGCTACCGGGCCCAAGCCTTGCTCAACATGCGTTTCAACTACAGTGGCTACAGCATTTCGATTTGGATTGGCCATCAAAGGATCCATATCTGCAACCAAAAGTATCATCTCTAGCAAATGATCGATACCCTCGCCTTTTAAAGCAGAAATCGGACACATAATTGTTTTACCCCCCCAATCTTCTGCCTGCAAACCATATTCTACTAATTCAGTCTTAACCTTATCTGGATTCGCGGTAGGCAAGTCCATCTTATTAATAGCTACAATAATAGGAACTCCTGCATCTTGGGCATGATTAATCGCTTCAATCGTGGTAGGCTTCACACCTTCTGTTGCAGCAACTACTAAAATAGCAATATCTGTTAGTCGAGCTCCTCGAGAACGCATCTCTGTAAAAGCCTCGTGCCCTGGCGTATCTAAAAAAGTAATTAATCTCTTATTTTTCTCAACCTGATAAGCGGCAATGTGCTGTGTAATACCACCAGATTCTGAAGCAATCACATTAGTCTTTCGAATAGTATCCAACAGCATGGTTTTGCCATGATCTACATGACCCATGATAGTAATAATTGGTGGACGAGGCTTCAAATCCTTCTTTTCATCTTCGCCTATAATTAATTTTAAATCCTTAGAAATTAAATCTGAACTAGAACTGGCACTTTCCATTTTCTTTAAATCTACTCCAAATTCTGTCATTAAAAGAGCCACGGTGTCATAATCCAATTGCTGGTTTATATTAGCTAAAATCCCGTTTTTCATTAACTCTCCAATCAAACGAGCCGCGTTAATACCTGTTCTTTCAGATAATTCCTTTACAGAAATTGCAGCCCCCATAACCAGGCTGTCAGTCTTCAATCCAACACTCTCATCCTTTTGGACTTTGGTTTGTTTTTTGGTGCCAGCCACTTGTTTGCGCTGAGTTTTGACTGTTTCCTTTTCTAAATTATCTTCAACCAGATTAACTAGTTTTTCTATATCAGACTTGGTCGTACCTAATTCATCTTCCAGCAACTCTGCAATATCTTCATCTACAACCAGTTCTTTCTCATCATACTCAAATCCATGCTCAGTAAGCATTGCAACTTATCAGCCAAGACAGACAATTGGATGCTCATATATGGACTTTAAATACTTTACAAGTTTAGTTTTTTTTTCCCAAAAAGGCAAGAAAAAAGCCGGACAAGCCGACTATAAAGTTATTTTTGTATTTCTTCTAAAATTTTCTTGACCATGGCATCCGATAAGCCATCAATAGAATTAAGCTGGGCCTCATCTAAGGACTTCAGTGATTCAACAGAATCCAAACCACGTTCAAGCAAAACAGCTTTTGCCTTAGCACTTAATTTTAAGGTTCCGAAATTATCAGTCGGAGCACTTTTGACAGAGCTTGGGGAATCAAACAAGGTCAAACTGATCCTATGGTTTTCCTTATCCACATTCACTATTTTAGCTTGTATGGCAGAACCTTCATCAAGCTTAATTTTCAAAGAAGCAAAACGCGGATCACTTAATTCATTCACATGAATAAGACCATTAATATCATTTGTGATAGTTACAAAGCAACCGAAATCATTAATTTTAGAAACCTTACCAGAGACTTCCATCCCAGGAGTATAGGCCTTGGCAATCTCGTCCCACGGGTTATCAATCAATTTCTTTAAAGATAAGGAAATCTTGTCTCCCTCTATACCAATCACCTTAATTTTAATCTTATCACCGAGCTTGCCATAACGCGCCGGGTCATCTACATGTCCCCAAGCAATTTCTGAAATATGAACCAGTCCTTCCAGGCCATTAAAGGTCACAAATATACCAAAGTTAACAACTCCAGAAATGCAACCCTCTAATACATCGTCTACCTTGATAGTTTCTAAAGCCTTCTTCTTTTGCTCATAATAAGCGGCCTTTTCTGAGAAAATTAATTTTTTAGTATCGAAATCTACATTAATAACCCTAACCAATAATTTCTTACCTGTTAGCGATTGAAGTCGACCTAAGATTTCGGCACTATTTGCTCCATTTACCCTAGGATAATGCATAGGCGCCAATTGACTTACTGGCAAGAAGCCTTTAATAGAATCCACCTCAACTAACAAACCTCCTTTATTAGCGTCTGTGATTTTAACTTCTACCGGTTCTTTATTATCGTGTAATTCTACAAAGTTTTTCCAAGTTCTCTGTTGAGATGCGCGTCTTAAAGACAAAACAACCAAGCCTTCATCATTTTCTTTAGCTAAAACTAAGGCCTCAACTTCATCTCCTACAGCTAATTCCGATAAAGTATTTAAGGAATCCACAGCTTCAGAACCAGCTATTATACCTGTGGTTACTCCACCTAAATCAACTAATACTTGATTGTCCTTAATAAAAATTACAGCACCCTTAACAATTTTACCTGGTTCTGGAATAAAGATCTCAGGCGAACCTTCCTGATTTAAAAGATCTAACATTGAAATTTCTGTATGAGTCATAATAATTTGATTCTAATTAGTTAAAAAATAAACACCTTATTCATATTAATTAGAAACTATGAACAAAGCGCTTAAATCCTAACAATAAATTATTGTAAATGCAAGTTATTTTACAGCAAAATCAAACTTTCCTCCCTGATAAGAAATTTTTAAATTGGCCCCATCTGAAATCTTACGTGATATTAACATATCGGTAATTTCATCCTGGATAACCTCTTGAATTACTCTTCTTGCAGGACGCGCTCCATACTCCTTGTCGTAAGATAAATCGGCCAAACGCTCGAAAGCCTTCGCAGTTAGACTAATCTTTATGTTTCTATCTTTAATCTGGGTTTCTAATTCAGACACCAACAGTTTAACTATATCCTTAACTTGCTTGTGAGTTAAAGGTTCAAAAACTATAATGTTATCCAGCCTATTAATGAATTCTGGCTTAAAAGCCTTTTTAACCTCAGCTAAAACCTCCTCACTAGCCTCCTTAAAATTTTGTTTTTCTTTTTCAAGCTCGGTCTTAGAAATATTAAAACCTATGCCAGAAGCCTCCTGAGTTAGCTTAGCAGCGCCGATATTAGATGTCATAATGATAATAGTATTACTAAAATCAACTTTTTTGCCCTTAGCATCGGTCAAACAACCATCCTCTAAAATCTGTAATAGCAAATTAAAAAAGTCCGGATGGGCCTTCTCAATTTCATCAAACAAGACTACAGAATAAGGATTCCGTCGAACTGCCTCTGTTAATTGACCCCCATCTTCATAACCTACATATCCAGCAGAAGTTCCGACCAAACGAGAACTAGAATGCCGTTCCATAAACTCACTCATATCTATCTTAATTAAGGCTTTCGGGTCATCATAAACCTCCTTGGCCAGAGTTTTAACTAATTCCGTCTTACCAACTCCGGTAGGACCCAAGAATAAGAATGAGCCTATTGGACGAGTAGGGTGGGATATACCCAGCCTAGACCTACGAATAGATTTTGCAATCTCATTCACAGCCTGATCCTGGCCTACTATAGATTTATGCAGAATTTTCTCTAAAGATTTAAGTTTTTCTAAATCAGTAGCTACAAGCTTATTTACTGGCACACCCGTCATTTTATTTATAATAAAAGCAATATCTTCAGCCTGAATCTTCTTACGTAATTTTCTTGGAGTCTTAGTAATCTTTAGCTGTTCGATTTTATCCAGAATTTTCATTTCCGAATCCCTAAATGAAGCAGCTTTCTCAAAATCTTGCTTAGAAACAGCTGATTCTTTCTTGGTAGAAATTTTCTCTAATTGGGTTTTCAAATCCTGTAATTCGCTCTTATTATCCAAAGAAGTTACTTTTTTCAAAGCACAGGCCTCATCCAAAGTATCAATGGCCTTGTCAGGCAAAAACCTATCTGAAATATAACGGGCAGACAACTCCACAGCTGAACCAATAGCTTCATCTGTAATCATCAAATTATGATGATCTTCGAAGCTTTCACGCAAGCCCTGTAAGATTTTAACAGCATCTTCCTCAGAAGGCTCCTTTACATCGACCACCTGAAAACGTCTCTCTAAAGCTGAGTCTGCCTCAATAGCTTTGCGATATTCGTTGGTTGTAGTTGCTCCGATCAGCTGAATTTGAGCACGAGACAAAGCCGGCTTCAAAATATTAGCAGCATCCAGGCTTCCTTCTGCAGAACCAGCACCGATCAAAGTATGTAGTTCGTCTATAAACAAAATAATGTTCTTGTCTGCGGTAGCTTCTTCAATAATAAGCTTGATTCTATCCTCAAATTCTCCACGAAACTTAGTTCCAGCCACAACATTACCTAAAGGCAGAGACAATATAACCTTATCCATCATGGTGTGCGGCACCTTTTTCTGCTCAATAAGGGAGGCTAAGCCTTCTACCACTGCAGTTTTACCAACTCCGGGCTCTCCGATTAAAACCGGGTTGTTCTTGGTCTTTCGGTTCAAAATCGAAATTAAACGCTGGGTTTCATCCTCTCTACCGATCACTGGGTCCACCTTGCCTTTCTTTACTAATTCGGACAAATTTGTAGCGAAATAATCCAAGGTCGGGGTTTTAGACTTAGGTTTCTTAGATTTTTTATATGGAGCAGTTTCCTGTTGAGAAGATAAAACTCCATTCAATCCATTCAAAAAGAACTCTAAAGGATTAGCATTAGCGGTATCCTTACCAGCCTCAACCTTAGCCTCGTTAGACTTTTGAAATATCTCTAAAATCTGAGATCGAATATGCTGAGGGTTGATTTTCATATTTTCCAAAATGACTGTTGCCGCGGTATTATCCTGAGAAACTACAGCGTAAAGCAAATGTTCAGTTCCTATAAAATTATGATTAAATTTGGAAGCAATACTCAAGGCATTTTCAATAACTTGCTTAGCATAACCTGATAAAGTTCCTGCTTCCTTAGCTTTAGTAGAAGTTGAACCACTAGCAGAGCGTCCAACTGTCTTTAAAACTAATTCCACATTATTGCCGCTCACGCCAAAATTATTTAAAATGGTAGCACCCAATGAATTTTCTTGATACAAAATTCCTAACAATATGTGCTCAGTACCCACATAAGACAAATTGGCCGCCGAAGATTTCTCTTGTGCAATAATAAGAGTCTCCTTGGCTTCCTTAGTAAATTTTTAGAAATGATTGTCGTCCATAAACTTAATTAAACACCTATATTATAACACAAAACTGCGGATATATTCAGGATTTATGATTTACAAAAACACATATTGTATTACAAATAGCGCTCTCTATCTTAAAGTGCTAAAAAGAAAATGTCAATCCTGAATTAACTGTAAGGAGGACTTCATCTCATTCACAAAATCTTGATAGGCATTGTCAAACTCAAATTCAAAAGTTTTTTCCTCAAGCAAAACGGACTCACGCCTGACATTAGAACCTCGCACCAGAACCGCAGACTTAGACAAATCAGTGTCATCAATAGAAAGTTTTAAAATCACATTGTTGAAAGTCACCGGGTCTAAGGCAAACAAATAAGAATCATTATCACGTATATAATACCATTCCTGGGGATAATGAAGGGAGAAACCCAAAGCCGGAGTTTCAAATAAGCGATAACCCTCGGCAACATCCGCCACCGTAACCCTATCATCATTAAAATTAATTAATGTTAGAGGTCTATCATAAACATCATTTACTCCAGAAGTTAAATCCCAATCTGCATCTGTGCCCTCTACAAACCTAGCCTTTATTATATAAGCATTATTATAATCTATCAAAACCCTTACACTAACGTCATCCCGGTTGGTATAAATCAAATAAAAATGTTTGTTGTCGGTAAAAGCAAAGGAATCCAAACTTGCAAAATCAGGCAAAATACTTCGAGCCTTGTCAGTAAAATCTTCTACAACTTCCTTAAACTTAAATTCCAGGACCTCCTGACTTTCTACTGGGTCCAAAACCTCTTGATTCTCTTCTTCTACAGCAGGGGCAGTCACAGGCTCAACCTCCAAAGTGCTTGCCAGGGCCTCCTGCCCAGCTTGCTGCGCGAAAGGCTTATCTGAAGGGAAGTAAACTAGATCTAACAAAAATGCGTCAAACTGATCAAGACCGTTAGCTATATCAGTTAAAATCAAATCGAAATCATAAATCACTCCATGCATCTGAGTGACATATTTTAACTGATTATCAGATATTCTGTAAAAATTATAAGGAGTTTCTGCAATTGTCAAAGCATCAAAATCATAACTAGCATACTTCTCAGACATATAAGCAGTCAAATCCAATTCTGGGCCCGTCTGATAAAGCGTAATGGCCAAAATAGAACTATCATCTAAAAAATTCACTGTTAATTTTGGAAAACCTTCTACGAAATTAATACGCTCATTATTCTTAAATGAAAGACCAAAATCCAACACCGTCTCTAAGGTGGCATCCTGATCTTTTTCTGCATCATCAAGCAAATCAATCTGATTAACAAAAACCAAATCCACTGGTTTAGAATTCAAACTTTTTTCTAAATAAGTGCCATTAATACGAACATTCTTATCTAAATAATCATTTAAATCATGCAACACGCTATTCAAATAAACCCGGTTTTTGGATTCCGTAATCATAAAATGCGTAGCATCCAAGTCACTTAGTTCTGAGGTCAAACTTTCTATGGTTCCTACAAAAGATTTAGAAACCACAGTATCCAAATAAGGCTGATCTGGACGTACATCATCAAAACAACCTCCAAGCAATAAGGGGACTATCATAAAAACAAAACAAATTTTTTTATTCATATACATTAATATTAGTGCGCACATAATCTACACCCTTGCCAGTCAAATGTCTACCCTTATGTGACCGAGAAATAAAACCCAAACTAATCAAATAGGGTTCGTAATAGCTTTCTAAACTAGCAGGGTTTTCATTTAAACTGGCAGCTAACAAATTCAATCCCAAGGGGTGATCAGAATCATACAAGGTCTTAAGCAAGGCTCTTTCGGTAGCATTTAGGCCAAATTTATCAATACCTAATTGCTGGAAAATATCCTGAATTTCCTGCCTAGAAAAAGTTGACTTGTCAGACAAAAGAAAGTGGTCTCTGATTTTTTTTAAAAGATTTAAAACGATACGCGGAGTACCCTTAGCAACACCCACCAGCAAGTCAATAGCATCGTCGGTTAGACACAAATTAAAATTGTCTAAGGAAGAACGAATTAAGTGATTAACCTGCTTATCTGAATAAGCAATCAATTTAAAATTGTGAATAAACCTATCAGTTAAGGGGCGCGACAATTTATCTGGCATAGTAGTGGCCCCAATCAAAGTAAAAGGATTAATATCAATCCGAATAGATTTAGCCGTAATACCCTTACCAATCAAAATATCAATTACGCCATCTTCCATGGCAGTATACAAAAGCTCTTGGCACTTGAGGTTCAATTGATGAATTTCATCAATAAACAAAACATCTTTTTCGTTTAATGCACTTAAAATAGCAGCCAAATCACCAGAGCGCGAAAAAGCCTGACCAGCTGTTACCATACATTCGGTTTCCATTTCCTTAGCAACAATTTGTGCCAAAGTAGTTTTGCCCAAACCAGGCTGACCATGAAACAAAATATGATCACAAGGCATAGCGCGCGCATTGGCGGATCGAATAATAACATCCATCTGCCTTACAACCTTAGATTGTCCATTAAAATCTGCTAACTTTTGAGGTCTCATTTTCTTTGTTTATTTAAATCTACCAAAGATTGGATATAAGTTCTTAATTTAATCGGATTAGGCGCCTGCGGAAAACTAATCGCAGTTTTCGCAGTTGAAGTTAAAAGATCAATACTTCCAAAATCCAATAAAGACAACTTAGAAAAAATACCACTTGTTTGAACTTCCACATCAATAATATCACAAAATTCAACCTCCGAAATCGTGCGCACCGTCAAATATTTCCAATCTATAAAAATAACCCTCTTATTAGTCACAATAAGCCTATCTAACCAATAAATCAGGGTCAAGTAAATTAAAATCGCCACAAACAAAAACAACAAAAACAAATGAATAATAAAAATAGTTTTAAAAGCAATAGCGTCCTTTAACAAATACAAAATCAGATAAAAGGGGACGATAAAACAAATTAATTTAAAAACATTAAAAAAAAATGGTGTATAATGATGGTAAAATATTTTCAAGACAAATTCATCTTTTGTCAGCAACATATAAAATAATTACACTTTTAGTATCCATCATGCAGCTAAAAAAATCAATCAAAACAATTGCCCAAAGTATAATTCTAACAAGCTTATTCATAATAACGCTGGTGTCTCTAAAACCATATTTCAACCTACAAGCAAACAGCATCATACAAATATTACTATTAATGAGCCTGCAATATTTGTGCATCTTCCTACCCATAATCATATATAAACAAACAGCCATCTGCACAAAAGACATACAAGACAAAATCAAT